>JBKJSW010000362.1:0-6602 GCA_046595765.1 Ahniellaceae bacterium | reverse complement strand
GCTTCGATACCGCGAGTCGTCGCGATGCCGGTAATAGCTCGGGAGGATCGAGACGACCAGCGCCGCAACATAGAAGACATAGAACCCGAGAGGCCCGAGCTTCGCGGCAAGCAGGCTCTCGATGGCGCGACCGAAGAAGTACAGCGTGATCATGTTGAACAGCAGGTGCGGGCCATCCGCATGGACGAAACCGTAGGTGACGAGACGCTGGTACTCATGCCCTCGCGCGACCGCGGGCGGCCAGAAAATCAGCCGATCAAGTAGGCGCTCGTTGTTCATCGCCAACAGCGACACCGCGACGGTGACGGCAATGATGACGATCGTGGCGCTCAATTCCATGCGGCGTTCTCCGGGATCTGGTGCGGTTGCGGCGTCGTCATCATCATCCCCGTCGGCAGGCAGTCCCGCACACAGCCTTCAGGGAAACAGGAAATCGCGTTTGCCGAGCGCTACGCCGTTGTGACGCAGCAGGGCATACGCCATGCCGAGATGGAAGTAGAAGTTCGGAAGCGACCACCGGTTGAGGAAGTCAGTGCCGATGAACGTCATGGGCCTGCCACGAACCTCGAATTCAATGGTGCGTTCCGCGCCCTGCTCCACCTTGTCCGCGTCTAGAGTCAACAGGAATTGCTGCACCTTGTGGATGCGCGCGAACAACTCGTCGAACGTCGACTCTGCATCCGCGTGGCTCGGGATTTCGACACCCGCGAGCCGCGCGCCGCCCGACTTCGCGAGGTCACAGGCGATCTGCACCTGGCGCACCAGTGGGTGCATGTCGGGAGCCAGCCTCGCTACCAGCAGGCTCTCCGGAGCAAATCCCTTTTCCACGGCGTGCGCCTGCCCCTTGCGCAGGATCGACTCGAGGACGGCCAATCCGTGCTGGTAGGTGGTAACCGAAGACTGATACACCTGTGAAATCATGACGGCACCTTTGCATCGGAAGGTGCCCAGCATGCCACGTCTCGAATCCAGGACCGAACGTTCGCGCCCCGTACTACGGACTCCGCGTCACCCAGGCAGACGCGGCATGCCCCGAGGAGAGCGTTCGCCGGAAAGCGCGCCACGCCGATTGCGAAGGCGACTCAGGCGCGCTCGCTCGGTGAAGAAATAATCTTGACCACTTCCGCGGTCTTGCTGGTCTGCGCCGATCGTGCCACGTCCGCCTGCGACACGATCCCGCAGAGGTTGCCTTCGTCGTCCACTACCAGCACGCGCCGGATCTGATCGCGCTCCATCGCGTCGCAGCAATCGGTCAGGCTGTCTTGCGGCTTGACGGTGACGCACGGCGTGGTCATGCAGTCGCCTGCCTTGAGGTCAAGCGGGTTGCGACCACGAGCAACGGCGCGAACCACGATATCGCGGTCGGTCACCACGCCCACCGGCTTGCGTCCATTGTCGCCGCCCAACACGGGGATCTGTCCGCAGTCCTGGTCCACCATCATCTGCGCGACTTCGCTCAACGCAGTATCGACGGTGGCGAAAATCGGACATGCCGTCATCACGGAATCTACTTTCATAAAGTTCTCCTGGGCGAGATCGACCGGATGATGCGGTCGAACAATCACCGGGACAATACGGTGCGCACCCTCAAGCCCGCATGAACGGAAGCGCGGGTTCCTGCGATGATGCGCGCCCCTGCCGGCGCGCTCTCATGATCCAGCCACGTTTCCTCCAGGTCGATGTGTTCGGGGCGCGCCCCGGAACGGGCAATCCGCTCGGCGTAGTCGTGGGCGCCGAAGGCTGGCCTGACGCCGCCATGCAGTCGTTCGCACGCTGGACGAATCTGGTCGAGACGACTTTCGTCCTGCCGTCGACCCGATCCGAAGCCCACTATCGATTGCGCATTTTCACACCGGCGCGCGAGATCCCGTTCGCGGGACACCCGACCATCGGCAGCGCCCACGTAGTGTTGAAGAGCGGAGTTTCCCTGCCCGGTCCGATGCCACTGGTGCAGGAGTGCGGGGCAGGACTGCTGCCCATCCGTACCCACGCACAGGGACTCGATCATGGACTCGCCGTGCGCGCACCCCCGGCACGGGAAATCGCCGCGAGTGCGAGTGCGAAAGCACTCCTGCCCGCCGCCTGCCGCGGCCTGCGGCGAGGTGCCATCGCACCGACGCTCGTTGAAGGCGGCCGCAGCTGGTGGATCGCGGAGGCCCACGCTGAAGAGGACCTGCGCGCATGGCAGCCCAATCATCCCGCGATCCTCGACCTTGCACGCGCGTCGAACGCTCTGGGTCTCTGCATTTTCGCGCGCACCGGACGACAGGATTATCAGTTGGCAGTTCGCGCTTTTCCGGCCGCGGTGGGCATCATCGAAGATCCCGCTTCAGGCGCAGCCAACGGACTCATCGCTTCGTTGATCGCCAGCCGCGAACCGGAGTCCGACCTAGCGCGCCGATACCGGGTAAGCCAGGGCCGCGAAATAGGCCACGACGCGTTGATCGAAGTCGAATTCGACGCCGAGGGCGGTGTCTGGGTAGGCGGCAATTCGCACATCCTGATCGATGGTCGACTCGACTGGAGCGAGAATATCCCGCCCCGCTGAGCGGGCAGCCGGATCCATCGACGTCAAGCGATGCAGGACGCGCTCGCCGTCAGCGCAAAAGATCGGCGTAGGCGGGATGCTTTTGCAGCCAGACGGCGGCATAGGAACAGACCGGTGAAACCTTGAGTCCGTCGCGGCGAGCGGCGTCGAATACGGCCTTGATCAATTCGGCCGCGACCCCTCGTCCGCCGATCGCGGTCGGTACCGACGTATGGGTGATGACCAGAGTGCCGTCGGTCCGCTGGAAATCCACATGTGCTTCATGCCCATCCACGCGTGTGCTGAAGCTCGTGGCGCCTTCTTCAATCTCGAAAGCCATGTACTCGCTCCGTCCAATAGTGCCCTTGAGCGTAACCCGTTGCCGCACAACGCCGCGTGAGCGAAAAAGGTCGCGTGGTTGACACGGCGTGGCGCCAGAGCAGCTGCTGCCGTGCACTTGCTCGTCCGAGGGTTGATACCTCATGCACTCTGTGACGCATAACCTAATTTCTAGACTAACGTTATAAGCCTATGTATTACTTCAATTTAGATGGCTGTTCATAAGTTGGCACGAAGCGTGCATTGGTCACATCGGGCACAGAGCGCAAGGTCACCATCAATGTCAGCCAACCCAGTCTTTTCGCTGCACCAGTGGAGCGACGCGGAACTAGCCGAGCGCGTGGTGCATCTCGCGCTTGCGTACCAGACCGACAGCTTCGAGTGGAATTGCCTCGACCAGGAAGTGCAGAACCGCCTCGCGGACGACTATGCGGATCGCGACGCGCCGCCTGCCCCGGCCGGTCGTTTCCGCCCTACGCTGGTGGCGAATATCGAGTAACGTCGCGCGGCGTTCGCCATTGGCCACGGCAGCTTGCTGACCTGCCGGGCCGCGGGCTCAGGCCTCCCGGTAGTAGTCCTTCATCGGGTAGCGCTTCGCGTATAGCGCAAAGGCGGCCGCGGCGACGAACGCGAACACCGCGAAGAAGAACATCAGGAACGCGGTTTCACTGATGCCCGTTTCGGCGATCCTCGCAGTCACGGCCGGATTGCGCACGCTGGCGTTGGTCATGAGTACCCAGAGGTTTCCGTACGTCACCGACAGCAACCAGAAACTCATGATCACGCCTTTCATCGAGGGAGGCGCCTGGCTGTAGGCGAATTCGAGCCCGGTCGCGGACACCCATACCTCGCCCATGGTCAGCAGGATGTAGGGCAACACCTGCCACACGATCGATACCGAGTCGCCGCCATCGATCGCGAGCTGGATCGCACCCGCCACTATCCAGGCAAGACCCGAAAATGCGATGCCCGTCCCCATGCGCTTGAGCGCCGTCGGTTCGAAGCCGCGCCGCCGCAGGAACGGGTACAGCACCAGGTTGTTGAAAGGAATCAACAGCATCACCAGCAGTGGGTTGAGCGCCTGCATCTGCGCCGGCTGGAACCAGTCCGGCTTGCTCATGAGATCGCCCTGCAGCACCCAGGTGGACGCCTTCTGGTCGAACAGGGACCAGAACGGCGTGACCAGCGAAAACACGATCAGTATCCGCAACACCGCGCGCACGCCGTCGATGGCCTCCACCGGATGATCGGCTCGCGCGCGGTCGAGCTGCATCGATGTGCCGATGCCTCCGAACGCGATCAGCGAACCCAGCGCCAGCAAGGCTGCGATGACGAAGCCCAGCTTTCCGATGTAAAGCAGGGCCACAACGGCGAAGATCACGCCGACGAGGGCGACCGCCAGGCCGGTGCGCGGCTTGTCTGCCGCGCGGGACAGCAGCGCCGTCCGCGCGACCCGCAGGAACGAATGCGGGTTGGGTGGCGTGGCCGGCACGTTGACGTACTTCTTGCGGCCCAGCCAGAAAATGAGCGTGGCGATCGCCATCAGCGCGCCGGGAATGCCGAATGCGACCTCGGGCCCGAACCGGCGGAGGAAGATCGGCATCAACAACGACGCGAAGAACGACCCGAAGTTGATGGTCCAGTAAAACGCGTCGTAGACGATCTTGGCCTTGTGCTTGTTGGTCTGGTCGAACTGGTCGCCCACGAAACTGGACACCAGTGGCTTGATCCCCCCGGAGCCCAGCGCGATCAGGAACAGGCCGGTGTAGAAGCCCATGCGGTTGTCGGTGAACGCCGCGAGGCACACGAAGCCCATCACGTACACCAGCGACAGCCAGAAGATCGTGTGGTATTTGCCGAAGAAGCGGTCCGACAGCCAGCCGCCCAGCAGCGGGAAGAAGTACACGCCGATCACGAAGGTATGGAAAATTTCCTTCGCGATGCCGGCGCGTTCGGCCAGCGGCGCGTACAGCAGCAGGCTGGTGACCAGGAATGGCGTCAGGATGTTGCGCATCCCGTAAAAGCCGAAACGCTCGCAGGCCTCGTTACCGATGATGTAGGGAATCTGCGGCGGCATGCGGCCCTGCGCGACAACGTGCGCGGCGTTTTCGTGGCTCTGGGCTGGCGTCATGCTCGAAATCCGGGCGGGTTGCGCGAAAGCCTAGCGCAACGCAGGCCGATGGCGGCCGGATCGGCCGTATGCTGGTGCCATCGGAGTCCGGGTGAATGGCGATGCGCGCTTATGTGCTCGATCGGTACGGCGACTCGAGATGCGCACGCCTGGCGACGCAGTCGGTTCCCCGTTTCGGGACGAACGAAGTACTCGTCGAGGTGCGGGCCGCCGGACTCAACCCGGTCGACTACAAGATTCGCGCCGGCCTGCTGCGCCCGGTCACCCGCCTGAACTTGCCGGTCGTTCTCGGCAACGAACTGGCGGGTGTCGTTGCGGAGTGCGGGTCGTCGGTGCGCGGTTTCACGACAGGCGACCGGGTCTGTGGACGCGTGCCCAAGGACCGGCTCGGCGCCTTTGCGGAATTCGCTGCAGTCGACGCGGGATGCCTTGCGAAAATACCCGACAGCATGGGCTTCGAAGAGGCGGCGGCGCTGCCGCTGGCCGGACTGACCGCGCTGCAGTGCCTGCGCGACGAACTCGGGATTAGTGGCGGTGAGCAATTGCTGATCGCTGGCGGCGCTGGCGGCGTCGGGACATTCGCGATCCCCCTCGCCAGGCATTTGGGTGCGACCGTGTGGACCACGGCGTCGAGCGCAGGAACCGAGCTCGTGCGCCGGCTCGGAGCCGACCACGTCATCGACTATCGCCGCCCCTGGATCGCCGAGCATGCGCGGCAGTTCGACGCCGTGCTCGACCTCGTCGGTGGCCCCGGACTCAACGAACTATTCGGCGTCCTCAAGGAAGGCCGCACGCTGGTTTCCGTCGGCGGCGTGCCCGAGCCCGCCACCGCGCGCAAGGATCTCGGCCGCGGCGGTGCGCTGGCCTTCCTGTTCTGGCTGATCAGTTTCGGCGTGCGGGCGGCGGCTCGCCGTCACGGCGTCACCTATCGCTACAAGTTCATGCATCCGAGCGGAAGCGAGCTTGCGGAGCTGCTCGGCTGGGTGGAGCGGGGCGTCCTGCCGATCACCCTTGATCGCGTTTTCGACTTCGGCAGCATCGCCGAGGCCATGGCCTACCTCGAACAGGGCCACGCGAAAGGCAAGGTCGTGGTGCGCATGGCCGCGGCGTAATCGAGTGCTGACTTGGGTGCGTGAAGCAACGTCGTCGCGCGCGGAGCTGCCCTGTTCCCCATCGAAGCCATCCATTGCATCGCGCTCAAGCCCGCATCGCGATCGCCGCAACGCGGGCGGCGACTGCGACTCGTGTCGCTCTGGCATCATCGCGCTCCGTTCGATGTGATTCGAGGTCGGCATGCGTGGTCTGGTCGCAGTGTTGCTGATGGTCCTATCGCCCGCCATGGTCGCGGCCGAGCTGCGCACCGTCGCGGAACGATCGGAGTTCCGCGAAACGGGACGCTATGACGAGGTCGCGACGCTGTGCGCGGCGTTCGCACGGACCTATCCCTCGACCGTGCGCTGCTTCGAGTTCGGCCGCACTCCGGAAGGACGCGCGATGGTCGCGCTGGCCGCTTCCCGCACCGGTGCCCTGACACCGGCCGCCGCGCTGAAAGCACGGTTGCCCGTGGTGTTGCTGCAGGGCGGGATCCATGCGGGCGAAATCGAT
>JBKJSW010000174.1:0-3704 GCA_046595765.1 Ahniellaceae bacterium | reverse complement strand
CCGGTGCGTTGGCACTCGCGTTGCACGGCCGCGGCATCGGGCTGTGCCGATCGATTGACGCAAGCCGGCATCCGACCGCAGCAGTTGCCCACATCCTTTACCTCGCAATCCGCGTCGACCTTGCAACTCGCGTCCAGAACCGGCGCCGCACTGATCTTGCCAACCGTCGGAGGAGCGGGATTGACGTCCCTTCCCACCGCGCCGACGACGGGTTGATCGGTTCCCGGGACCGTGGCCGATGGCGCGGGCGGCACGGCGGCTGCGGATATCGGGGCACGACTATCCGGTACCGCTACGTCTTGCGCGCAACCCGTTCCGAACATCGCGGCGCCGACGCACAGCCACGTACCTATTCGCATTTTCCAGCCGCCTGTTCGCATCATGCTGCTCTCCTCAGTCGGTGGCGCGACTCGCCCATACGTCGCGCAGTGTCACGGTGCGATTGAAAACGGGCGCATCGCGCCGGTGATCGTGGCGGTCGGTGACGAAGAAGCCGAGCCGTTCGAACTGCATGTGCGTTTCAGGCGCGGTGTCGGCGGCGGCGGGTTCCACCCAACCTCGAACGACCCGGCTCGACTCCGGATTCAGATCACGTGGGTCGGTGGCGCCGTCGTCGTCACTGGACGGGTCCGGCACCAGGAACAAGCGGTCGTAGAGACGAACTTCGGCCGCTATCGCGTGCCGCGCGCTTACCCAGTGGATCGTGCCCTTGATCTTGCGATCGCTGCCCGGCATGCCGGGGCGCGATTCGGGATCCAGCGTGCCGCGCACTTCGACCGGCACTCCATTCAAATCCTTCACCACCTCGTCGCAGCGTACGATCCCGGCACCACGCAGCCGCACTTCGCCGCCGGGCACCAGCCGCTTCCAGCCTTTCGGCGGAACTTCGGCGAAATCCTCGCGCTCGATCCACAGTTCGCGTGCGAATGGCACCTGGCGGGTACCGAACGAGTCGTCTTTCGGGTGGTTCGAGAACACGAGGAGTTCCTCGTGGTCGTCAGGGACGTTGGTCAGGACCAGCCGCAGCCCTTCGACCACGCCCATGCGGCGCGGCGCGCGGGCATCGAGGTCTTCGCGGATGCAGCCTTCGAGCACGGCGAAATCGATCAGCGAATTCTGCTTGCTGACACCAAGCCGCTCGACCATCAGACGCAGACCTCCCGGCGTGTAACCGCGCCTGCGCATGCCTTGCAGCGTATTGAGTCGCGGATCGTCCCAGCCGTCGACCGCGCCCCTTTCGACCAGCGCGCGCAATCGGCGCTTGGAAGTGATCATGAAATTGATGTTGAGCCGAGAGAACT
Organism: Ahniellaceae bacterium; assembly: GCA_046595765.1. Classification (GTDB taxonomy): domain Bacteria; phylum Pseudomonadota; class Gammaproteobacteria; order Xanthomonadales; family Ahniellaceae; genus JBBQNY01. The sequence continues at coordinate 2,403 of JBKJSW010000174.1, read as the reverse complement.
CGATCTGCCGCGGCTTCGACGCCTGCATCGGCAGGCCGCGCGCGCGCAGCGATTCCAGTAATTGCGGATGACCCGCCACGTCCACCCGATCCACGCACCAGTCGTACAGAGGCCGGTGGTCCTCGAACTCCAGCGTGCACAGCGAGTGCGTGATCCCCTCTATCGCATCGCTCAGCGAGTGGGCGAAGTCGTACATGGGGTAAATCGGCCAGGCATCGCCCGTGTTCTGGTGCGGCACCTGCTTGATGCGGTAAAGCGTCGGGTCGCGCAGGTTGATATTGCCATGGCGCATGTCGATCTTCGCCCGCAACGTGCGCGTTCCATCGGGAAATTCCCCCGCGCGCATGCGCCGGAACAGGTCGAGATTCTCCTCGATGCCGCGTCCCCGGAAAGGCGACTCGCGGCCGGGTTCGGTCAGCGTGCCGCGATAGGCGCGCACGTCTTCCGCCGACAGGTCGCACACAAAAGCGTCGCCCTGCCGGATCAGTTTCTCGGCCGAGGCATGGAACACATCGAAGTAGTCCGACGCGTGTCGCAGCTCGGCCCACTCGAAGCCCAGCCAGCGCACGTCTTCCTCGATGGCCGCCACGTACTTGGGGTCTTCCCTGGCGGGATTCGTGTCGTCAAAGCGAAGGTTGCAACTGCCACCGAACTCGGCGGCGAGGCCGAAATCGACGCAGATCGCCTTCGCATGACCGATGTGGAGATAGCCGTTGGGCTCGGGCGGAAAACGCGTACGGATCCGCGCGTGCCGACCGCTCGCGAGATCATCGACGACGATCTGGCGGATGAAGTGGTTGGTCGGTACGGCGTCGGCGGACATGCGCGTTCGGGAGTTCGATCGGAAGGCGGAAGTGTAGTCGATAGGGTGGAACGCCCTGGAGCCCCGCGCGCTGCGGAATAAACGTCCAGCGTCGGCGCTAAGCTCGCACCGGGCCCGGAGAATCACATGCGCACAGTCTACGAAGCCGAGAACATCATTGACGCCATGCTGGTCAAGCACGCGCTCGAAGACGCAGAAATCCCGGCATACGTGGCCGGTGCGCACCTTTCCGGGGCGATTGGCGAGCTGCCCATGGCGGGATTGATCCGGGTGCAGGTGCCCGATGGCGCGGGCATCGAAGCCGAGCAGATCGTGGCCGCGCTGCGTCTGGGCCAAGCCGAGGGGGACGCCAGCGAAGCGGACGTCGGACTCGAGGAGCCCGCGACGTTGAAGTGGGCGTTCTGACTTGGGAGGTTTGCCATGAGTACTGATCTGACCGCCGGCCCGGCGTTGCGCCTGGTGATCGGCAACAAGCGTTATTCGTCGTGGTCGCTCCGCCCTTGGCTGTTGTTGCGTCAGTTCGGCGTACCGTTCGAAGAAGTCCGATTGGCCCTCGATACAGAGGGTTATGCCAACTCCATCGGCGCGCTGTCGCCCAGCCGCAAAGTCCCGGCGCTGCACCACGGGGAGCTCGTGCTGTGGGATTCGCTGGCTATCTGCGAATACGCGAACGATCACCTCATCGCGGGACAGGGGTGGCCGACCGCGCGCATTGCGCGCGCTCAGGCACGGTCCGCCGCCTGCGAAATGCACTCAGGGTTCGCGGCGCTGCGGGCACAGCTACCGATGCATGTGGCCCGGGAGGTCGCGACCCATCGCTGGCAGGCGGATGCACAGTCCGACATCGAGCGGATCCAGGATCTCTGGCGCTCGCTCCGGCAGGCGCATGGCCACGGCGGCGAGTTCCTGTGCGGGGAATTCGGCATCGTCGACGCGATGTTCGCGCCGGTCGCGATCCGTTTCCGCGGCTACGGCGTGCAGTGCGATGGTGTGGTCGGGGCGTACGTGGCCGCCCTGTACGCGTTGCCGGCGCTCAGGGAATGGGTCGCGGACGGTATCGGCGAGCGCGAACGGCTGCAGAAATACGAATCGATGTGAAGAGCCGGGCCGGTTGAACCACGACGCTCCGGCCGCACTTCCAGAACTCGGTATCGACGGTGGAGCAGGCCATGTTGGGAATAGGTGCGTTCAGACAACGGATGCCCGGTGCGGAGCGAGTCCTGCCCGGCCGCGACACGCCCATGTCCCTCCGTAACAATCGCCACACTGTGTTGGGTTCACCGTTGCGCGACGCGTTCACCGGACTTGCGCAGGTGCAGTTCGGCATGGGTTGTTTCTGGGGGGCCGAACGCAAGTTCTGGCAAGTGCCCGGGGTCGTCAGCACCGCGGTTGGCTACGCGGGTGGAGGCACGCCCAATCCGACTTATCGCGAAGTGTGTTCCGGCGAGACGGGCCACACCGAAGTGGTAAGGGTCACTTTCGATCCCGCTGTGGTCGACTTCGGCGCGTTGCTCGCGACCTTCTGGGACAGCCACAATCCCACCCAGGGCATGCGCCAGGGCAACGACGCGGGCACGCAG
>JBKJSW010000454.1:0-3090 GCA_046595765.1 Ahniellaceae bacterium | reverse complement strand
CGCCTCGCCGGCTGATTGGGGGAACAGATGGTGCGTAGGTGTTTGGTAAGAACGTCCTTGCTGGTACTGGCAAGTGTCGCGCTGTTGCCGGCGATGGCGCAGGCACAGAGCGTATTCACTGGAACGGTGAAAGACAGCTCGGGCGCGGTGATGCCTGGCGTGACGATCGAAGCCGCCAGCCCGGTGCTGATCGAAAAGGTCAAGTCGGCGATCTCCGACGAGAACGGGTTGTACCGGATCGTCGATCTTCGTCCCGGCACTTACACACTCACCTTCACGCTGCCCGGGTTTAACACCGTGACCCGCGCGGAGGTTGAGCTGCAGTCCAACTTCACCGCGACGATCAACGTCGAGTTGAGCGTCGGCACGCTGCAGGAATCGGTGACGGTCTCCGGCGCATCGCCGGTGGTCGATGTGACGCAGAACGTCAAGCAGCAGGTGCTGACGCGTGAAGTGCTCGACGCGGTGCCGACCGCGAAGACCATTCAGGGCCTTGGCCAGCTGGTGGTCGGCGTGACGCTGAACGCGCCTGACGTCGGCGGTTCGCGCGCGATGCAGCAGACCTACTTTGCCATTCGTGGCACCGGCGGCGCCCAGAGCGTCGTACTGGTCGACGGCCTCATGACGAACGGGCTGATGGGCGACGGCGCGGTCATGGGCTATCACAACGAGGCGATGAGCCAGGAAATGGTCTACCAAACCGCGGGCGGCGCGGCGGAGACGCTCACTGGCGGCATCACCATGAACCTGGTGCCGAAGGACGGCGGCAACCAGTTTAGGGGCGGCGCCAAGTGGGCGAAGTCTCCGTCGAGCTGGCAGGGCAACAACCTGACCGCCGACCTGAAGGCGTTAGGCGTCACCGGCGTCGATCGCATCGAGCACTTCGAGGAATTCAACATCGAGCAGGGCGGCCCGATCGTCAAGAACAAGCTATGGTTCTTCGGCGCGTTCCGCAAGGCCTACTACGACAAGCCGATCGCCAACACGTTCCAGACCGATGGCAGCCAGCCCTATCCGCAGGCATACGCGGCCTGCGTCGTCTCCGGCAGCTGCGAACAGGGCGTGTCGGACGAGAAGATGGCTAACCCGATTCTCCGCCTGACGTGGCAGGTCTCCGAGCGCAACAAGTTCGCCGTGTATAGCGACCGCGCGCTGCGCCTGCGTGGCCATGCGATGGGCTCGCTGACCGATCCCAACACCGCGTCGGTGGTCTGGAACACCCCGAACTTCTCGACCGGCTCGGCCAAGTGGACCTCGACGCTGTCGTCGAAGCTGCTCCTCGAAGTCGGCGCCTCGTTCAACCGCGAGCGTTACGATAACCTCTACCAGCCCGGCATCTACGCCGAGCGCGGCACCGCCGCGTGGTATAGCAACGTCCGCAAGGACGACATCAGCACCGGCTATCTCTGGAACGCCTCGGGCGCCCAGCTTGGCAACTATCCGGATCGCTTGAACCTGCAGGGCTCGTTGTCGTACGTCACCGGCGCCCATAACGTCAAGGTCGGCGTGGCGGACCAGGTCGGTTCGTATCGCCGCTACAACAACGCTAATGCTGATCTTTACCAGACCTATCAGAATGGCGTGCCGCTGCGCGTGACGGTTCTGAACACGCCGCTCGAAGTCCAGGAAAACCTCGATGCCAACTTTGGCATCTACGCGCAAGACTCCTGGAACATGGGCCGGCTGACCCTGAACTACGGTGCTCGCTTCGACTACCTGAAGCAAAGCGTCGTCGGCCAGAACGCCCAGCAGGGCCGTTTCGCCAACATCGCGGCATACGACGACATCGTGCTGCCGGTGTGGAAGGATTTCTCGCCGCGCGTGTCGGCGGTCTACAACCTGTCGGGTGACGGCAAGACGGCCGTGCGCATGGGCTACAACAAGTTCGTCACCGCGCAAACCACCGGCTTCGCGCAGCTCTACAACCCGACGGCGCTGACCACGCAGCAACTCGCCTGGACCGACGTCAACCGCAACGACATCGCCGACGGCGAGCGCGGCTGCGGCGGCTATCCGTCGGTCGGCTGCGAAATCAACTTCGCTGGCCTGCCGTCGAACTTTGGCGTCCGCTCGCTGGCGCAGTTCGATCCGGATCTGCGGCGCCCCTACCAGCTGGCCTTCAATGCCGGCATCACGCACGAGGTCCTCACCGGTGTGACGGCGTCGTTCGAATACTTCCGCAGCGACTTCCGCAACATCACGGTCCGTCAGAATTCGCTGCGCACCGCGGCGAGTTACGACCAGGTGAGCATTGCCAGCCCGCTCGATGGCAGCAACATTCCGGTGTGGTTGCCGAAGCCGGGCGTGGCGTCGCAGGTGGCGAACATCGACAGCACCAGCGCCGACATGAAGCGCGCCTACAACGGTTTCGACATGTCGTTCAACGCGCGCATCCGCGGCGGCGTGCGCGCCTTTGGCGGATTCAACCTCGAACGCACTATCAACGACGTGTGCGTGTCGGCAGCCAGCGATCCGAACCGCTCGCTCTACTGCAACCAGGCCGACAGCGGCATACCGTGGCAGAAGCAGTTCAAAGCGACGGTGGTGTATCCGTTGCCGTGGTACGGCGTTACGGTGAGCGCGGCCCTGCAGAACCTGAATGGCTATATCACCGGTACCGCAGCTCAGGCCTACGGCGGCTTCACCGCCGGCACCGGCTTCGATAATCCCAGAGGTCTCGGCACTAACTACCTGGTGTCACCGACCACCCGTTACGCTGCCAACTGCCAGGGCGCGTGCACGCCGGGTGCGCTCGTGCTGCCGACCATGGCGGCGAGCGGCCTAGCGTCGATCAGCGTCCCGCTCGTCGCTCCCGAGACAGAGTTTACTCCGCGCATCAATCAACTCGACTTCTCGGTGAGTAAGTCGGTTGAGTTCGGCTCGTTCCGCGTGACGCCGAAACTGGACCTCTTCAATGCCCTCAACTCGGATGACTACACGGCTGTTGCGAGCGTGCAGTACAGCGCGGCGACCTACAAGCGTCCGTCGACCATTCTCCAGGGACGCATCGTCCGCATCGGCGCAGATCTGCGCTGGTAACAGCTAGATTGGGGGCGCATTTTCGTGCGCCAGGGAAGGGCGGGAGGAAAC
>JBKJSW010000396.1:0-3528 GCA_046595765.1 Ahniellaceae bacterium | reverse complement strand
CGGCGGGCGCGGGAGCGGCCTGCGCGGCGGGAGCCATGAGTGGCTGCGCACCGGTGGCGGCGGCGAAAAAGAGCAGCGCGGCGGCGGCGCAGGCGAGTGGAACTGCGGCAAACACATGGTTCGGCATGGGGAGACCTGTGGAAAATTCGGAAGCACCGCAGGCACTGCGGCGGGCGGAATGGGACAACGCAGCAGGCCGACGGGTTCCGCTGGCAGAATGCAGGCTCATTTTGCCTCAGCCGGAACCGCGCGCCCATGTCCGACACCGAAACCCTGTTCGAGGGCCAGTGGCTCCGGATCAAGCGCCGCGGCAAGTGGGAATACGCGGAACGCACCAATCGTGGCGGCGGCGCCGTCATCGTCATCGCGGAGACCGCCGAGCGGAAAGTGGTGTTCGTCGAGCAGTTCCGCGTGCCCATCGACGCGCGCACGATCGAGATGCCTGCCGGGCTGATCGGCGACGACGAAGCCGCCGGAGACGATGACATGATCGCAACTGCGCGCCGCGAGCTGATCGAGGAGACCGGCTACGACGGCGAGTCGTTCGAGCACATCCTCACAGGACCGACGTCAGCCGGCATGTCCAACGAAATGGTCGGGTTCGTGCTGGCGCGCGGACTGCGCCGCGTCGGACCTGGCGGCGGCGTGCACGGCGAGGACATCACCGTGCACGAGATCGACCGGGACGCGGCGCCCGCCTGGCTCATGCGCAAGCAGGCGGAAGGATTCGGCATAGACCTCAAGCTTTTCCCAGGCCTATGGTTCCTCGAACGCGCGCAACCCCAGGCGCAAACCAAGCTGGGCTCGGCTCCAGCCACTCTGTAGGTCAGGTCGCGCGAGCGTCCTGACTGCACATGACCGACATTCCAGGTCAGGTCGCTGGCGCGGACTGACCTACATCCGCCTTGTCGACATTCCTGCGCTTACGAACAACCCGAAAGAGTGATGCGCTGCCCCGGACGGATCGTGTAGCGCGGCGCCTTGAGGCCATTGGCGCGCGCGAGGCTCTTGGCGCTGCCGCATTCGTAACGGCGCGCGATCGCCGCGAGCGTCTCGCCCCGGCGAACCACGTGCGAGCGCGCCGCCGACGCCTTTGGCGCTGCAGCTGACGCCTTCGGCGCCGCTGCCGAACCGGAGTTGGCAATGGCAATCTCGGGCGAGAAGCCCGTGACCGTCGGCTTGCGAGCTCGCGCGATCTCCCCCGCTATACGCGCACGTTCGCCGCCGAGGCAATGCGTGCGATAGAGCTTCGCCAGTTGCGGCGGCACGCGCAGCGAAGTGCCTTGCGCCAGGGTCATCGTGGCATCGTGCCGCGGATTGAGGTTGCGCAGCGTGCGGAACCAGCCACCACGGCTGCCGCTGTTACCCGCGCAGATCGCCAACTCGTTGAGCGATGCAGGGCGCTCCAGCGACACGATGACCGGTTCGCCGCGATCTACGCGCGGGAATTCGAGGCCGTATTCGCGCGGATGCAGGAACAGCCACGCCGCGGCCAGCACCATCGGCACGTAGTCGCGCGTCTCCAGCGGCAGTTGCGCGTACACCGCGGGGTCGTAGAAACCGCGCTGCGGGTTGTTGCGGAACATGCGGCCGATGCGGCCCTCCCCGCCGTTGTAGGCCGCGAGCGCCATCTCGAGATTGTTGTTGAGTTCGGCGAAGCGCTCGTTGAGATAGGACACGTTGGCACGCGCCGCGAGCTGCGGATCGAATCGCGTGTCGAACCCCGAGGCACCGCCCAGTCCGAAACGCAGGCCCGTCGCCGGCATGAACTGCAAGGGGCCCGCTGCGCCGGAGCGCGAGACGGCGTGCACCTTGCCCGCGGATTCCTTGGCCAGAATGCCGAACAGCAGGGCTTCCGGCAGGCCCGCGCGCTGGTATTCGGGCCACATCTGCCAGCGCAGGTACTGGTAGTTCTCCCACGAGTCGATGAGCATCGGCCGCATCCACGTGAGCCATTCGTTGAGCGCGGCCTTCATCGGTTCGTTGAGCACGATGAGATCGCGCAAGTCACGGCCCTTGAGCAGCGTGATCGACTGGCTGGCCGCGGGCAGGTCGGCGACCAGCGGCGACTCGCCCGAGATCTCCGGCGACTCCTCGATCGACGCGAACCCTTCCTCGTCGACGCCTTGCGCGCGGCGGGCGAGCAACGAATCGTAGACGGAGACGACGCGGCCGCCGTCGCACGCGGGATCGGATTGGCAGCGCGTGGCTGCATCGAGCAGTGCCGCGGATGCCGCGGTGAGCTCGGCCCGTCCGGTGTCGACGTCGCCCTTCGCGACTTTGCCGAGGGCCACGCGGTAGCGCTCGCCGGCCGCATCGACTTTGACATTCAACGCGCTGCCGGCGGGTTTGCCGGTGCGCGCGACGCCCGCATCGCGGGTCGCACCTCCCGCGCCGGCGCAGCCGACCATCGTGCCGACGAGGAGCGCCAGCAGTAGCGCATGTCGTGTGGTTCGCGTTTGATCGATCACGTGTGCATCCAGAATTCGAATTGACCGCAAGGTATCGAGCCACGCCGCACAGGGCAAACCGCCGGGCCGATTCATTTTCGGAGCGGTGCGGACACAAGGCTAGAATCAAGTCCTGACAGACACACCGGGGTAGACGTGGGCGACATTCTGATCGGCAAGGGCGACACTCAGGTTCATCTGCTGGCGAAGTACGGAAACAGGCACGGACTGGTCGCGGGGGCCACGGGCACCGGCAAGACCGTGTCGCTCATGGTGCTGGCGGAAGGATTTTCGCGCCTGGGCGTGCCGGTGTTCATGGCCGACGTGAAGGGCGACGTTGCCGGACTCGCCATGGCGGCGGTACCCAACGCAAAGATTGCCGAACGCGTGGCTGCGATCGGCATCGCGGACTACGCCCCGGCCGCGAATCCCGTGGTGTTCTGGGATCTGTACGGCACCAGTGGCCATCCGGTCCGGGCGACGGTGAGCGAGATCGGTCCCACGCTGCTCGCGCGCATGCTCGAGCTCAACGATACGCAATCGGGCGTGCTCGACATCGCCTTCAAGCTTGCCGACGACCAGGGACTGCTGCTGCTCGACCTGGCCGACCTGCGCTCGGTGCTGGGCTTCGTCGCCGCTTCGCGCAAGGAGATTTCCACCACGTACGGCCTGGTGAGCACGCCGTCCATCGGCGCGATCCAGCGCGCGTTGTTGCGCCTCGAAACGGACGGCGGCGAGCAGTTCTTCGGCGAGCCCGCGCTCGCGCTCGAGGACCTCATGCGCACCGACGCGTCCGGCCGCGGCGTCATCAACATCCTCGCGGCCGAGCGCCTGATCCTGAAGCCCCGGCTGTATTCCACTTTCCTGCTTTGGCTGCTGTCGGAATTGTTCGAGGCGTTGCCGGAAGTGGGCGACCTCGACCAGCCGAAACTGGTCTTCATGTTCGACGAGGCGCACTTGCTCTTCGACGACGCGCCGCCAGCCTTGTTGCAGCGTGTCGAGCAGGTCGTCCGCATCATCCGCTCCAAGGGCGTGGGCGTTTATTTCTGCTCGCAGTATCCCGATGACGTGCCGGACG
>JBKJSW010000311.1:0-18774 GCA_046595765.1 Ahniellaceae bacterium | reverse complement strand
CCGCGAGCCGACGCGCGCATCGACCCGGCCCTCCACGACGTGGCCAACGCCGCCCAGCTCGAGGGGCTCGCGACGCACCTCGAACACGCCCTGTTCGTGATCGATTTCTTCAAGGGGCGGGTGCCGGACACACTGATGCGACGGCTTCGGCGACTAAGCCAGCGGGCACGCATGACCGCGGCGGAAGTGGCCTTGTTGCGCGGCATCCTGAGCGACGTCGAGCGCGTTGCGCAACTCTCGGGCTTTGAGCCGCGCGCGTTGGCGGAGCGCCGTCCGCGCAAGTAGGCGCAGCCGAAAGACCCAACGGCACGCCCTATACTCTCGCCAACTTCTTGGCGCCCAGCCCTGCATGATCCCGCGTTCCGCTCCGCAACGCCCCTGGCTTCGCGCACTGCTGCTCCTGGCTATCGCCCTCCCCACCGCGCAAGCGCAGGTGTCGCCAGTCGTGCCACCCGCGGCGGTCGCGCGCAACGTTCCCGTGCTGCCGGGCCGCGTACTGGTACTTGGGCGCGTCAGCAACGATCCGCAGAACGATTTCGAGCGTCTGAAGCCCCTGCTCGATTACGTGGTGAAGAAACTCGAGCCCCAGGGTGTGCGCGCGGGGCGCCTGCTCATGGCCCAGGACGCGCAGCGGATGGTCAGCTACCTGCGCCGCGGCAAGATCGACTGGGTAAGTGAAACGGCAGGCGCCGCCATGGCTCTCGAAGAGCGCGCCGGCGCAGTCACGCAGCTGGTCGATGTGCGCCATGGCGAATCGAGCTACCGCACGGTGTTCTTCGCCCGCCGGGACAGCGACATCCGTACCTTGGCCGACCTGCGCGGACGCAGCCTCGCGCTGCAGAGTCCGGCTTCGACCAGCGCCTATTTCGTGCCGCTCGCGGAGGTGATGGACGTGGGCCTTACGCCGCTCATACTCGCCTCGCCATACGATCGTCCGCCACCCACGGTCATGGGGTTCGTGCTCGCGCGTTCGGAGTTCAACATCTCGACGTGGGTGGCCAAGCGCCTCGTCGACGCTGGCGCCTACAGCGACGCGGACTGGGACGATCGCGCGCGCCTGCCGGAGGCATTCCGGACAAACCTCGTAACTTTCCACGTCTCGGAGCCGGTGCCGCGCGCGCTGGAGCTGTTTCGCGGCGATCTCGAACCGCCGCTGGCCGCGGCGCTGCGCGCGGTGCTGATCCATGCCGGCGACGATGCCGCCGCGGCGCCCGCGCTCAAGGCTTTCTTCAACACCGACCGTTTCCTACCCATCACGTCCGAACAGGCGGACAAGCTCGCCTCGCTGCGCAAGTCCATCGTGCGCATTCGCGCCGAGGTCGAATGACCATGCGCCTCGGCCTCAGCATGCGGTTGTCCCTGGTGATGGCGCTCGCACTGGCGGCGGTAGGTGCGCTCGCGGTGGTCGGCTGGTCAGCGTACCAGCGCGCCTTCGACAGCATCGTGCGCTCCAACCTCGAGACCATTGCGGACATCGGCAACGAGGCGCTCAAGCGCCAGGGCGAGGGCACTGCGCGCCTGCTCGCGCAGCAGCTCGCCAACCCCGTCTATTTCCTCGATCTCGGCGCGATCGGCCGCATCACCCGCGCGGCGGTGGAGCAGGGCGATGTCGCCTACGTGATCGTGTTTGATGCCGACGGCAACGTCCTGCACGACGGTACCGACGACATCGGCACCTTCGGTCAGGCGATGAACGACGAGTTCACCGCCCGGGCCGGCAACTCAACGCGTACCCTGGTGCAGACGTCCGAGCGCCTGATCGACATCACCCAGCCGCTGCTGCTCGGCCGGGAGCGCATCGGCGGCGTTCGCGTCGGCATGTCGCGCACGCCGGCGCGCACCGCGCTCGCGGCGGTCGAAACCCAGCTGTTCCAGCGCGTCCGCGCCGTCGACACCCATACGCGAAAGACGCTGGTCTGGCCGCTGCTCGGCATACTCGGGATGGCGGGCCTGATCTCGTTCCTGGCATTGCGCAAGGTCGTGCAGCCGCTGCGCGAACTGGTCGACCATGCACGCGAGATCGAGCGGGGTCACTTCTCCATCGCCATCGATCGCCGGCGGCGGGACGAGATCGGCGACTTGCAGCAGGCCTTCGCGCGCATGAGCCGGAGTCTCGGCGACTACGACCGCCAGATCCGCGCGCTCGCCTATCGGGATACGTTGACGGGCCTCGGCAATCGCCTGGCGCTGCGCGAATCGCTGCCGCTCGTGCTGGAGCGCGCGCGTGCCACGTCTGCGCGCGCGGCCTTGTTGTTCATCGACCTCGACGACTTCAAGCGCATCAACGACACCCTCGGCCATGAATCGGGCGATCGCGTGCTGGTACAGGTCGCAGAGCGGATCGCGCGCGCGCGCGACGAAACGCGGGTGGAGGAACTGCCGCCAGACCAGCTCGAGGACGAGATCGCGGCGCGCTTCGGCGGCGATGAGTTCGTCGTGGTGTTGCTGGGCAATGACGTGCGCGAGCGCGCGCGGCGAATGGCGCAGCTCACGCTCGACCTGCTGCGCCTGCCGCTGGCGACGGAAGTGCGGCCGGTCGTGCTCAACGTGAGCATCGGCATCGCGCTGTTCCCCGACGACGCCGACGACGCACCCGCGCTGCTGCGCAACGCCGACGTCGCGATGTACCAGGCCAAGGTGCACGGCAAGAACGGCCATCGTTTCTTCAATCGCCACATGCTGCAGGAAGCGCAGGATCGCCTTGGACTTGAACAGGACCTGCGGCATGCCCTGCTCAACAACGGCATGGAGATGCATTACCAGCCGATCGTCGACCTCGCCACGTCGCAGGTCATCGGTGCCGAGGGATTGATGCGTTGGCAGCACCCGGAGCGCGGGGCGATTTCGCCCGCGGTGTTCGTCGCCGTCGCCGAGGAGTTCGGCCTGATCGAGCAGCTTGGAGAGTTCGCGCTGCGCCGCGCGTGTCGTGATAATCGCACCTGGCCCGCGCGCGCCGACGGTCAGCCGCTGTGGGTGTCGGTGAATTTCTCGGTACGCCAGCTCAAGCAGCGCAGCTTGCCCGGTCGCATCGCTGACGCGCTCGACGAATACGGCCTCGCCGCCGAGCGCGTGCATATCGAACTGACCGAGAGCGCGCTGCTCGGCACCGATTCCGAGTCGCAGTCGACGCTGGCGTCGCTCGCGCGCATCGGCGTACCGCTGTGGCTCGACGATTTCGGCACCGGCTTCTCGGGGCTTTCGCACCTGCGTACGCTCACCGTGGAGGGCGTCAAGATCGATCGCAGCTTCATCCAGGAACTGCTCCACAGCCGCAGCGACCGCGCGCTTGCTGGCGCCATCATTGCGTTGACCCGTTCACTCGGGATCCGCTGCATCGCGGAGGGCGTCGAGTCGCCCGAACAGATGCAGGCGCTGGTCGACCTCAAGTGCGACATGGTGCAGGGATTCTGGCTGGGTTATCCGATGAACGCCGAGGATTTCCTGCTCTATCTCGGTGCTGGCCCAGGCAGCGCGGCGCGCGCCTCTCTCCGTGAGTCGGCGAGGGCCGTCAACTCGTCCAGCCACTGATCATCGCGACGGCGGCGCCCGAGAGCCCGGCGGCCGCGGCGATCGCGCCGACCATCAGCACCCAGCAGATCGCCATCAGCAAGCCGTCGCGTTCCATCAGTGCGATCGACAGCAGCAGCAGCAGCGCGCCGAACGGGTAATTGGTGAATGGAATGGGCAAGGCCAGCGCCACGCCGAGACCGACCAGCAGCAACCCGGTAATGCGCAGGCCCACGTCGCCGACGACGGGGTCCCAGCGCGGCCTCGACAGTTTCTCCAGCCCACGCAGCAATTTACCCACCACTCCCAGCGTTTTCTGGAAGGTCGAGCGCTTGAGCCTGAGTGAGCGCATGCGCCTGGGCATCCATGGGCGTTCCAGTCCGAACAGCAACTGCAGTCCGCAGAACGACGCGATCGGACCCGTCACGGCCCCGACGCCGATCGGTGCGGGAATGAAGTTCGGCAGCGCCAGCAGCAACAGCAGCAGGCCGAATCCGCGTTCGCCGACGTAGTCGAAGATCTTGCCGAGGCGCAGGTGCAACGCACCGGCCGATTCGTCCGCAAGTTCCACCAGCAACGCAGAAATTCGGGTGTGGGCGTGAACCGGGTCGGTCACGCGCTGGCCTCGTCCACCGCCGTGTCCAGCCGGGCGATCATGATCTTGTCGATGCGCGCGCCATCGAGGTCCACCACCTCGAAGCGGAACCCGCCCCATTCGAAATATTCGGCGACCTTGGGGATGCGGCCGAAGCGCGTCATGAGCATGCCGGCCGCCGTGCGAAACTCGTGTTCTGCTTCCTGCGGCAGCTCGCCCACGCCCAGCAGTTCGCGCAGGTCGTCAGTGCCGAGGCTTGCGTCGATGAGCCAGCTGCCGTCTTCGCGACGGACCACGGCGTCGTCCTGGGTCTCCGACTGCGAGGCGACGCGCCCGACGACGGCCGCGAACACGTCGGTCAGTGTGACCACGCCCTGGATGTCTCCGTATTCGTCGACGACCAGCGCCAGCGAAGCGTCGACGTCGCGGAAGCGTTCCACCAGGCGCAGTGCGGGCGCGGTGTCGGGCACGAACAGGGCGGGCTGTGCCAGCGCCGCCAGGTCGGGCTCGCCTTCGAGACCCACCAGGTTCTTCATGTCGATGATGCCGATGACTTCCTGCTCGTTGCCCCGGCACAGCGGGAATCGGGAGTGAGGTTCGGCGCGCATCAGGGCGAGGTTTTCTTCCCAGGTCGATTCGACATCGAGCCAGGTGATGCGGTTGCGCGGCGTCATCAGGCTGTCGACGCTGCGATCGCCGAGCGTCAGCACGCGGGTCACCATCTTGCGTTCGTCGTCGTCGATCACGCCCTGCTCATGGCTTTCCGCCACCAGCAGCTTGATCTCGTCTTCTGAAATCTTGCCGGAACCCAGGCGGTGCGCACCCAGCAGCCGGAGCAGGAGGCCGGTAGACCATGACAGGAACGTCACTGCCGGCTTGGCGACCGATGCGAGGAAGCGCATGGGGCGCGCGACGTGTGTAGCCACGCGTTCCGGCCGCAGCGTGGCGAGGCGCTTCGGCACGAGTTCGCCCAGTACCACCGACACGACGAGGATGAGGCCGACGCTGACGGCGACGCTGACGCCTTCGGCGTACTCGGCCAGCATCGGAACGCGATCGAGCTTGGCCTCGAGCATCCGCGACAGCGAGCCGCCGCCGAAATACCCGGTGAGGATGCCGAGGAGGGAGATCCACACCTGCACCGCCGAGAGGAAGCGATCGGGGGCCTCGGCGAGCTCAAGTGCAGTCTGCGCGCGCTTGTCCGACAGCGCGGCCTGGCGCAGTCGACTCTTGCGCGATGTCATGACCGCCATCTCCGACAACGCGAAGAAGCCGTTGAAGAGGATCAGCAGGAACACCACGAGCAGTTCAATGGGCATGCGTGGCACGCATCATCGCTGCGGAATCATGAAGCCCGGCCAAAACCTGGGCGGACGCCGGCTTGGCGGGAACCCGGCAAGATGCCGGTCGGGGGGTTCCCTGGATGCCTCGGGGTCTCAAGCGGGTCGGGACTGGCGGTGGAAGCCAAAGGTTAACACAGCGTTTTAAAGGCTTTGGGGGGCTTGACCGGTCGGGGCGCAGCATCTGCCGCAGCCGTGCTGCAGGTCTTCGGGCCGGCGAAACCTGTCGCGGTGGCGCAACCGTTTTCGAAACCGTTGAATAAACTCATCCCATCCGCAACAAAACTGCAATACCGTGCGCTTCGGCGTCATATCGACTCCGATGGGTCTTTTTCGAAATCCGCCGTTTCCGGCACCGAACCCCGGGGGTCCGCATGTTTTCTCTGCAAACGATGTTCGGCAAGGGCGACAAGTTCTACGGCTTGCTCGAGGCCAGTGCGCGCGCCGCGCACCAGTCGTCGCAGGCGCTGGTCACGATGCTGCGGGCGCGCGGCAAGGACCTGTCGCTCGAGGACTTCAGGCTGGCGCGCCAGCAGGAGAAGGAGATCACGCGCAAGATTGGCGAGGAGCTCGTCAACACATTTGTCACGGCGCTCGAGCGCGAGGACATCGAGGCACTCGCCAACAGCCTCTACAAAATTCCCAAGACGGTGGAGAAGTTCGCGGAACGATACGCGCTGCTGGCGCCGATGCTCACCGAGGAGGTCGATTTCGCCTCGCGCGCGGTCATGCTGGAGAAGGCCTGCGAGGTGATCGTGCAGATGGTCACGCAACTGCGCACCAACATGCGCATGGACGCGATGAAGCCGCTGAACGACCGCCTGCAGCAGATCGAGAACGAGGCGGACCGCATGATCCTCGATCTCTACAAGGACCTGTTCGTGGATGCCGACATGCGCCAGTACTTCGCGCGCAAGGACCTGTTCGAGATCATCGAGAAGGCCATCGACCGCTGCCGCGATGTCGGCAACACGGTTTATCGAATCGTGCTCAAGAACACCTGACGGGAGTTTCCGACGTGGGACTTTCCATGATCGTCGCGGTCGTCGTGATCGCGCTGGTGTTCGAATACATCAACGGCTTCCACGACACCGCGAATTCCATCGCCACGGTTGTCGCCACCAAGGTGCTGTCGCCCGGCCAGGCGGTGCTGCTCGCGGCCGGCATGAACCTGCTCGGCGCCCTCGCGGGCACTGCGGTCGCGAAGACGATTTCGTCCGGCCTCATCGACGCGGGCGTGGTCCAGGTCGGCGCGGAAATCATTCTCTGCGCGCTGACCGGCGGGATCATCTGGAACCTCGTGACCTGGTACCTCGGTCTGCCGTCGAGCTCCAGTCACGCCCTGATCGGTGGCCTGTGCGGCGCCGCCCTCGCCGGTGCGCACGACAACTGGTCGGCGATCATCTGGTCCCAGCCCGCGGATCCCTGGTGGAAAGGCGGCGGGCTGCTGTGGAAAGTAGTGATCCCGATGGTCACCTCACCGACCGCCGGCTTCCTCATCGGTTTCACGGTGATGGGGGTGTTGTTCTTCATCATCGCGTCGATGAATCGTGCCGGCGGGACGCTGGCACGTATTTCGCGACCGCGCTGGGTCAACGCCTTCTTCGGCAAGGCGCAGATCCTGTCCGCCGCGTGGATGGGTTTCGCGCACGGGCTCAACGATGCACAGAAGACGATGGGCATCATCGCGCTGGCGCTGGTGTCGGCCGCGACCACCGGCGCGCTCGACCTGCTGCCGGGCTGGGCGTCGTTCATGCGACCGTCCCAGGCGGCGATGACAGACGGCTCGATCGACAGGTGGATCGTGTTCACCTGTGCGATCGTCATGGCAGCGGGCACCGCGGCCGGTGGCTGGCGCATCATCAGGACGCTTGGACACAAGCTGGTGAAGCTCCATCCGATCAACGGGTTCGCCGCCGAGACCGCCGCGGCGAGCGTGATCTCGGTGGCCTCATCGCTGGGAATCCCGGTGTCGACTACGCACAACATCAGTGCGGCGATCATGGGCGTCGGATCCGCCAAGCGTTTCAGCGCGATCCGCTGGACCGTGGTGCAACGCATGGTGTGGGCATGGCTGCTCACAATCCCGGTGACCGGCCTGCTGGCCTACCTGATGGTACGCGGCGGGCAGGGTGCGGGGCTCATCCCCTGACGCGTCGGTGAGGGCGTCCTTAACGCGCGTTGCCGCTACGCATCCACCCTCGCGATCGGTTCCGGTCGCGGGTCGGCAACCCCTCTGCCAAGAAGGTCGTCGACCACGCGCGCAAATGCCTGCAGCGGGAACGGTTTCTGCAGGAACCTTGAATCGACGTCGGTGGTGACGAGTTCACCGAGTGCCGCTTCGTTGAATCCCGACACGAACAGCACGCGCTGCGGCCCGAAGCGCTCCACCAGGCGGCGCACCATGTCGGGTCCGCTCAGTCCCGGCATGCCGATGTCGGTGACGACGAGATCCGGGGCGAAGTCGAGTCGCTGCGTGCACTCGAGCGCGGCGTCGCCGTTCGCGGCGCTCAGCACGCGGTGGCCCATGGCTTCGAGTTGCGCGTAAAGCGGTTCGCGCAATTGCGCGTTGTCCTCGACCAGCAGCACCCGTTGCATGCGCGCCGCTGCGATCGGCGATTCTGCGGCAACGCGTTCAGGTGGCACTTCCGCGTGCACAGCACGCTCGAGCGTGATCGGCAGGTACACACCAAAAATCGTGCCGACGCCCTCGCTGGTGCGCACGCGCACGAAGCCAGCGTTTTGCCGCGCCAGCGCGTACACGGTCGCGAGGCCCAATCCGCTGTTGCTGGACTCGGATTTGGTGGTGAAAAACGGTTCAAAGATGCGTTCGCGCACCGCTGCTGCGATACCGGGGCCGGTGTCACCAACCTCGAGCACGGCATACGTGCCTGGCTCCGCGCCTTCCGTGGTGGCACGCTCCACTTTCTCACGCCGTGTCGCCAGGGTCACGCGACCGCCGCGCGGCATCGCCTCGCGCGCATTCACCACGAGGTTCACCAGTATCTGTTCGATGTGCGTCGGGTCGATGCGCACGTTGCCGCCGGCAGGCGCGAACGAGGTGACGAGTTCAACTTCCTCGCCCAACAGTTGGCGCATCATGCCCAGCATGTGCTGGATTACGGCGTCCAGTGGGACTACTTCGGCGCGCGCGACGTGCGGACGACTGAAAGCCAGCAGTCGCTTGATCAGCCCTGCTGCGCGCGTCGCGATGTCGATGACGCCGTCCATGCGCATCCGCACCGCCGCAGCGGCTTCGGGTTCGCGCAGGGTGGCGGTGCGCCGCGACACCAGCTCGCATTGCGCGACGATCGCGGCGAGATAGTTGTTGATGTCGTGGGCCAACCCTCCCGCGAGCCGGCCGACGGCGTCCATTTTCTGTGCTTGTGCGAGATTCAGTTCGCTGCGGTGCAGCGCTGCTTCGGCCGTCGAACGTCGCCGCTCGATGAGCGCGAAACCGGCCAGTGCCAGCGCCACGAGGGCCGCGAGCACGGCCAGTACCGTCGTCGCGAGAACATCCGCACGTCGCACGTTGTCGGTGACGCGAAGCTCAACCGATCGGCGCAGCGCGAGCGCGTCGACGGTGAGTTGCCGGAAGGCGGCGTCGTACCGCGCATCCGCCTCGGAACCCGGCGCCACGTTTTCGCCGCGCCGGTAACCCGATGCGCGACTGGCCGAGATGCTTGCGAAGTCTTCGATGCGAGCGGCGAATCGCGACAGCTCCCGCCGCAATCGGGCGTCCGCCACGGGCCGGATAGGTTGGTGCGTAGACCGGAGTTCGCCGCCCTCGAGCATTGCGCGCACGAGGGCGCGGGATGCGGCCAATCCACTCCAGATTTCCGCGCGGCTGCCCGGATCGCCGGTGACGTACTCCTCCATCCACAGATGCGAGGTAGCGAGATTGGACTGCACGTCGCCGATTGCGCGGAGTTGCGCCACGTCTTCCGCCAGCAGCTTCGCGCCCATGGAGTTGGTGAGCACCTGCAACAGCATGGCCGTCGCGCCCAGGGCAAAAATCAGCGCGGCCATCGAGATCCAGTTTGGCGTCACCCGCGCGCACACGTCGCCAGTAGTCGACTCCGGCGGGCGAGTCACTCGCGGCGGCTCTTGAGCACGTAGCCCACGCCCTTGAGCGTGTGCACGAGCCGCCTGGCGCGTTCGCCGTCGATCTTGCGACGCAGTCGGTGCACGGTCACGTCGATGACGTTGCTCTGCGGATCGAAACTCTCGTCCCACACGTGCTGCGTGAGATCGGCACGGGTGACGAGCTCATCCACGTGGTGCAGGAAATACTCCAGTACGGCGAATTCCTTCGGTGAGAGATCGACCTGATCGCCGTCCACCGTCACGCTGTGGGCGGCGCGATCCATGGCCAGGTCGTCAATCTCGAGGCGCGTCCTGGGTTGCGTCGCGCGCCGTCGCAACAGGCTGCGAACGCGCGCCAGCAGTTCGTCGAAGACGAAGGGCTTGGTGAGATAGTCGTCCGCGCCGGTATCGAGCCCGCCGACGCGATCCGCAATCGCGGCGCGTCCGCTCAGCATCATCACGGGTGTCTGGATGCCGCGTGCACGCCATTCCTGCAGCAATTCGAGGCCGCTGGGAGCGGGGATGGTCCAGTCGAGGATGACGAGATCGTAACTGCCGTCGTTGTCGTGCATCAGGCGCGAAGCGTCGGCGCCGCTGCGCGCCCAGTCGACCGAATAGGACTCCTCGCGCAGCAGTTCCGCGACCGGTTCCGCCAACGTCGCTTCGTCTTCAACGAGCAGTATGCGCATACGAGCCTTTGGGCGGCCGGGCCGTCTCTCGCCCGATTCTAGGACCGGGCTGGCCTACGCCGACGTTGCCTAACCGGATGACGTCCATCGCGCCGTAAAGGTTGACAAATAGTCTTTACAATCAGATGGATGCGGATGAACAACGCAGTAATGCTCCTGTACTGCCATGAGGCTTAGGTTGCATCAAGCAAACAAAGGGCACTGCACCTGGCGTGTCGACCCCGTTCTCCCCGAATCAAAAAAAGGTCCTTCAGATGATTTCCGGTTACCGCGCCACTGCAAAGCGTGCTTTCGTCGCGCTGGTTCTGCTGGTCGCCGCCACCTGCGCAGGAGCGGTCACCATCACGCGCAATTTCTCCGCGAGCTGGTTCGATCCGGCGCATTCGGGACACGGTTTCAATCTCGAAGTCGTCGACAACCCGGCCGGCAAGACCATGGTCGCCTTCTGGTACACCTTCGACGCCAGCGGCGCACCGGTGTGGATCGTCGCCTCGGGGCCGGTGGTCGGCGACCGCGCAGTGCTGCAGGCGTCGCTCGTCAACGGCGGCCGCTTCGGCAACGGATTCGATCCAGCGCTGGTGCAGCAACGCGCGTGGGGCACGCTCAGCGTCAGCTTCGCCGATTGCAACAATGGCAGCGTCGCATGGTCTCCTACGCTTGCAGGTTTCACTGCGGGCAGCATGCCGATCCAGCGCCTGACTCAATTGTTTGGCAGCGCCTGCACCGGCGGCGTGTCGGACGATGTCAACAGCGGCGCCGCCGAAGTCCTGATCAACCAGGCGTTCACCAACACCGGCGCTGCCAGCGCCGCCAGCGGACACGTGAAATTCGAGCAACGCGCCTCGCGCACCGAGTTTGATATCGAAGTCGAGGACTTGCCCGTGGGCGCGTATGACGTCGTTGTCGGCGCCCAGGTCCGCTGGGCACTGACGGTGGTTGCGATTCCCGGCGGAACGCGCGGTGAAGTTGAATTCCGCAGTCCGGTAGAGCCCGGCCACGTGCTGCTGGACTTCGATCCACGCCAGCAGGCCATCGCGATCCGCCGCACCGGCACGACCTACCTCACCACCACGCTGGGTCAGGCATCGAACACCGCGACGCCTCCGTCCGGCAGCGCGCCGCCGACGGGTTCGGCCGTACACGCCGTTCGCCTCGCGCCTCCGGCGGGAGGCGCCGCATCGGGCATCGCGGAGCTCGAGCAGCGGCAAAATTCGGTCGAGTTCAAGGTCGAGGCTGAAGATGTTGCGCCAGGTGAGTACAGCGTCAGGGTCGCCGGTATCGAACGTGGGCGACTGCGAGTCATAGCGGTCGGCACGCGCGTGCAGGGCGAGATCGAATTCCGCGCGCCGCTCGAGCCTGGCAAGCTGCTGCTCGATTTCGATCCGCGCGGACAACGCGTCGATGTGGTTGCCGGTACGACGATCGTGCTGACCGGCGTGGTTCCCGTGCAGCCGACGCTGGTGGGCGACGATCAGCCGGGCAACGGCGGCGTAGTGCCGGTCGAAGCGTCCGTTGCTCTCGCGCGCATCGGGCCCGACGCCAATGCCAGCGGACACGCCACCTATTCGGTGACCGACGAGGTCGAGTTCGAGGTGGAGGTCGAGGATCTTTCCGACGGCGACTACGTGCTCACCGTCGGTGGCGTGCAGCGCGCGACGATGACGGTATCGGGCGAGCGCGGGGAAGTGAAATTCTCGAGCCAGCCGCGCGTCGGCGAGTTGCTCCTCACCTTCGATCCGCGTGGTCAGCGCGTCGAGGTTTCGCGTAACGGCGTTGCCTATCTCGGCGCGAATTTCCCCGGCTGAACCTCATGCTTCGCCGCGTCCGCAAGGCGCGGCGGGTCCTGTTGCCTTCAATGCACGGCGATACAAAGCAGACCATGCGTCAAGTTTTTACTTCAATCAGGATGAGCGCCGCCGTAGTGCTGCTAACTGCGTGCGTGCTGGCGTGCGCCAGCGCGCACGCGGCGCAGTTCGCGTCGCTGCACAGTTTCTCCGGAACCGATGGCGAGACGCCAGCGGCGGCGCTGGTGCAGGGCGTCGATGGCGCGATCTACGGCGTCGCCGCGCATGGTGGAAATTTCGCCGCGGTGCCGCCCGACGGCGCCGGGACGATCTTCCGCAAGCAGCAGGGTGCACCGCTGGTGACGCTCCATGTGTTCAATGGGGCGGACGGCGCGACGCCGAACAGCTTGATACAGGCCGCCGACGGCACGTTCTACGGCACCACTTCTTTCGGGGGACCGCCTGCGGAGCCCGCCGGCAACGGGACCATTTTTCGCGTCGAACCCACGGGCGGGATCACCACGCTGTACGTGTTTCCGGGTGGTAGCGGCGGTGCATTTCCGCGACCCATCGTGCAGGGTATAGATGGCGCGCTGTATGGCACTGCCTACGGCGGCATCGAAATTCAGGCGACCCAGTTTGGAGGCTTCGTTTTCCGATTCGACCCGGTAAGCCGGGAAATGCGGCGCTTGCACGAGTTCGGCGGCCCCGACGGGCGCACACCGCTGGGCCCGCTGTTCCAGGCTGGCGACGGGTTCTTCTACGGCACCTCCCAGCGCGGTGGTGCTGCCAACGCCGGCGTGGTCTACAAAGTCGACGCGAATGGCGTTTTCTCCCTCATGCATGCGCTGGCAGCGGGGTTCCCGAGCGAAGGATCGGGCCCGAAAGGCGGCGTGGTGCAGGCAAGCGATGGCAATTTCTACGGAACGACCGAATACGGGACGTACTACGGAACCATTTTCCGCATGGACGCGAGCGGCAACTACTCCGTCCTGCATCGATTCGACTCCTACGCGAGTACCGGGTCCAGGCCCCTCAACGGGCTCGTCGAGGGCAGCGACGGATTTCTCTATGGAACCACTTCACTCGGCGGCGCCCCCACCAGCGACCCGAACCGAAACGGAGTCGTCTACCGGATGGACCTGTCGGGCATCGTGCAGGTGTTGCACACCTTTACCGGGAGCGATGGCGCCAGCCCCTGGGCAGGTGTCATCCAGGGTGTCGACGGTGCGTTCTACGGCAGCACCATCGTGGGCGGCTCGAACAGTCTGGGTACGTTGTTCCGACTGTCCGTCGCGCCTGCGGAAGTCATCTTCTCGAATGGCTGCGAGCCGTGAGAATCCAGCACCGGCAGTAGCGCTCGGCCGCTGATAGCGCTGCTACCCGACCGTGCATCCGCTTGCGATATTCCTGCTGGGATTGGCGATGTCCACCGATGCGTTTGCCGCCGCGGTGGGCAAGGGTGCGGCCATGCGTTCGCCGAGTGTCGGGCAGGCGCTACGCGCGGGGATCATCTTCGGCGCGATCGAAGGCGTACTGCCGTTACTCGGCTGGCTCGCCGGGCGCGGCGCTTCGATCTACGTTGTGGCGTGGGACCACTGGCTCGCATTCTCGGTGCTGGCCTTGCTCGGTGTGCACATGATCCACGCCGGGCTGACTTCGTCCAACGCGGATGACCATGCGCAAGCGGCCGGCGATGGGTTCTGGATGCTGGCGGTCACGGGCCTGGCGACCAGCATCGACGCACTCGCCGTGGGCGTGGGCCTTGCGTTCGTCGAAGTGCCGATGGGCGTGGTGGCGCTCACCATCGGGCTGTGTACGTTTGTCATGGTGACGCTCGGAATACTGCTCGGGCGCTCTCTCGGCGCCATCGCGGGGAAGCGCGCCGAAATCTTCGGCGGCATCGTGCTGATCGGAGTCGGTGCAGTCATCCTCCTGGAGCATCTATTCGGCGCCGCGATTTGACCTCGCGGCGCGGCACGCCTGGTGGGCGATGCTCAGGCGTGGTCTCGGCCCTCGTTGAGAAGGCTCTCGAGCCGATCGGCGAGATCGGCGATCTCGCCGAGCAGTCCATCGACGTCTTCTGCCTGCAGCGCCTGGTAGCGGCGGTTCTCGCAGACGTGGAGATAGTCACGACCGTCCAATTCACCGGCCGCGAGGAAACCGACGCGCTGCGCCCAGTTGAAGCGCAGGCAGCGCAAGGCATCGAGTGCATCCAGTGGTGCCACCGGCGACGATATCCTGAGCAGGCGCGTGCCGTCCTCGTGCTCGAGGTCGGCGAGGAAGACGCCCTGGCTGCGCCCGCCTTCCAGCGAGACATCGATCGCGATCAGGTACGGTTCGCTGTTGACGATGCCCGGATGATTGCCGAGATGGGCGCGCAAGTCCTCGAAGCTCTGCATGGTGAACAACCGTGGCGGGGATCGACACCGTATGCTAACCGCTCGAACCGAAAGTCCGCGTGACATGACCGAGAACAGCCAACGGGCGCACGCCCGCATCATCAAGGCGATCAAGGCAGTACCCGTCGGTTGCACCGCCAGCTATGGCGGCGTCGCGCGAGCGGCCGGCATGCCCGGCCGTGCCCGGCTGGTCGGCTGGATCCTGCGCAATGCGGTTGTCGAGCTGCCTTGGCACCGCATCGTGCGGGCCGACGGTCGCAGCGCGTTCGAAGTCGATTCCACGCAGTGGCGTGAACAACATGCGCGCCTGGCGGCCGAAGGGGTGATGCCCGGCGCGTTCGGTGCCTTTCCGCTGGCCGCCGCAGCCGCGACCGACCTCGACGCGCTGCTGTGGCGGCCCGCCATCGCGGGTGTGCTCTCGGAAGCAGGCGATCGCCCCCCGCGGCGGCCACCCGGACCCTCCAATCACCCGCCATCTCAAGCTCGCAAATGCCACCACTGACGCCCGTCACGCGCGCCATCCTGATCGCGATGGTGCTGGGCTTCCTCCTGCAACAGTGGCGGGAGGAACTCGTGCTCGCGTGGTTCGCGCTATGGCCGTTCGATCTGGATCACTCGATCGCAGTGAGCGGCGAACCCTTCCGGCTGGCGTTCCACTGGTGGCAAATGGTCACCTATGCGTTTCTGCACGGCAACTTCATGCACCTGTTGTTCAACGGCATGGCGCTCTGGAGTTTCGGTGGAGCAGTGGAACATCGGCTGGGCGCACGCCGGTTCCTGCTGTTCTTCGTCGCCTGCGTCATCGGTTCCGCGGTCGCGCAATTGTTGACCCTGCCCGCGTCCGGGACGGGCCAGCCGCTGACGCCAACCGTTGGCGCATCCGGCGGCATCTACGGTGTGCTGATCGCGTTCGCTTTCTTTTTCCCGCGCGCACGCATGATGCTGATCTTCCCGCCGATCCCGATGCCCGCGTGGTTGCTCGTGGTGCTTTTCATCGGCGCTGATCTGGCACTCGGCATCGGTCGTGTATCGACCGGCATCGCCCACTTCGCGCACCTCGGCGGCGCGCTCACCGGCCTACTGCTGCTCCTGCTGTGGCGCCGTGATCACGACAACCACCCGCCGCGCACCGTGATGTAAATCGCGCGCCCAACGCGTGCGTCGGGCCAATCTGGACTACGGCAAGCCAGCCCAACGCATGAGCTTCGAGGCAACGCCCCGATGCAGGGCCGGCGAGCACGCCGGGCCCTGCAAGTTCCGCTGGGTGCAGTTACCAGATCACCACGCGCTGGTCGTCGGCGGAGGCCATCGCGTCGCCGGCCTTGCAGCCGAACGCTGCAGCGAATGCGGGCATGTTCGATGGCGCACCGATCGCGCGGAAGTTCGCCGGGGCGTGCGGGTCGGTGGTGAGGCGGACCTTGAGTTCGTCCGGCGTGAAGTTGCGACGCCACACCGTGCCCCAGTTGAGGAACAGGCGCTGGTCGCGCGTGAGACCATCGACCTTCGGGTCAGGCTTGTCGGCAGTGGCGCGCTGCATGGCGTCGTACGCCACGGCGAGGCCGCCGAGGTCGGCAATATTCTCGCCGAGCGTCAGGTTGCCATTGACCTTGAGTTCCGGCGTCGCCTGGTAGCCGTTGAACTGGCCGACGAGTTGATCGGTGCGGCCCTTGAAACCCTTGGAATCCGCTTCCGACCACCAGTTCTCGAAGTTGCCCGACGGCCCGAAGCGGCTGCCTTGGTCGTCGTAACCGTGGATCATCTCGTGGCCGATGACCGCACCGATGCCGCCGTAGTTGAGCGCGTCGTCCGCGGCCGGATCGAAGAACGGCGGCTGCAGGATTGCGGCCGGGAACACGATCTCATTCTGCTGCGGGTTGTAGTACGCGTTGACGGTCTGCGGGCTCATGCCCCACTCGGTCTTGTCGACCGGCTTGCCGATCTTGTCGAGCTGGTACTGGTAGTTGAATGCGATCGCGTTGAGCACGTTGTCGACGTAGCTGTCGCGGCTGGTCTCGAGGCCATCCCACGGACGCCATTTGTCGGGATAACCAATCTTCGGCGTGAAGCTGGCCCACTTGGCCATCGCCTTGGCCTTGGTCTCGTCGCTCATCCAGTCAAGCTTCTCGATACGCGCCTTGAGTGCTTCGCGCAGGTTCTGCACCAGCTCCTGCATACGCGTCTTGGATTCGGGCGAGAAGGCGACCTTGACGTACATCTGGCCGAGCGCTTCGCCGGTGAGTCCCTCGACGGTATCGAGCACACGCTTCCAGCGCGGCTTGTCTTCTTTCTGACCACGCAGCGCGAGCCGGTAGAAGTTGAAGTTCTCGGCGACGAACGCATCGCTCAGGAAGGGAGACGCCTGGTCGATGGTGTGGAACTTGAGATAACTCTTCCAGTCATCGACCGGGACGTCGACCAGCATCTTGTCGACTTCCTTGTGGAAGTCGGGCATGGCGAACGAGAACATGGGTGGCACGGCCACGCCCTGTGACTCGATGAAGCTCGTCCACGAGAAATTCGGGGTCAGCGCATCGGCGGCGGCCGGCGTGCTCGGGTTGTAGTACAGCGACACGTCGCGCGACAGCTGCTCGGAGGTCTTGGACACCTTCGCGAGGCGCTTCTCGAATGCGACGACCTTGCCGGCCTGGGTCGCAGCGTCGGCGGGCGCGACGCCCGACAGCTCGAGCACCCTGGCTACGTGCGCCTGGTACGCCGCGAGCTTGTCCTGCTTGTCGGCATCGGTGTAATAACCGGGATCCGGGAGGCCGAGGCCGCCCTGGCTGACATACGCGATGTTGAGGGTGGAGTCCTTGAAGTCCGGGCTCGGTCCGAAGCCGAACAGGAAATTCTCGCCCCGCTTCGCCGTGGTGCGCAGGTGCGCGGCAATGGCGGCACCGTCCGCCAGGGCATCGATCGCCGCGAGGCGGCCCTCGATTGGCTTGATGCCCTGCGCGTTGATCGCCGTCTCGTCCATGCCGCTGGCCCAGAGGTCACCGACGATTTTCTCGACGCCTGTCGCGTTCGGCATCGCCGCCGCCTGTTCGGCGAGCTGCCGTTGCACGCCCGTGGAACGCTCGTCGAGCATTTCGAACGAGCCCCAGGTGGTGCGGTCGGCCGGAATCGCGTTGGCTGCGAGCCACTTGCCGTTGACGTAACCGCCGAAGTCGGTGCACGCGTTCTTGCTGGCATCGAGGTCGTTCATCGCCAGGCGGTTGACCGGCGGCAGCTTGGACTCGTCGAGCGTCAGCGCAGCGGCCTCTGGCGTCGCCGGGGCAGTCTCGGCGACTGCGGGCGCGGCGGCCTTCTCGCGATTGCAGGCGGCGAGGGCCGCGATGATGGCGAGGCTCAACAACAGGATGCGGGGAGAGGCTGGTTTCACGTTGGACTCCGGGCCGGGGAAGGGCCGAGTGGGGTTGATCTGCGAAGAGGGCGGCCGCGGCGGCCGGCTCGTGATGTTGGGAGAACAGGTCAGCGGCGCACTTTGCGCAGCGGAAGACCGCCGGGCACGTCAGCCCGTGGCCGACGCGCAATCTACGCCGGGTCGGGCGCGGCCGCGGGTGTCAAAGGTCACGGCCGCGCAGGCCGTGGACCAACCTTATTCGCCGCCGGCGGCCGAAGGCGCAGGCTTGGCGAGCGCTTTTTCGATCGCTGCGACCAGTTTGGCGTCGTCCGGCTTGGTCTTGCTGCCGAAACTGCCGATTACCTCACCATTCCGGCCGATCAGGTACTTGTGGAAATTCCAGCCGGGCGCCTCACCGGTTTTCGCTTCGAGGGTGCGGTAGAACGGTGTCACGTCGCCGCCCTTCACGTGGACCTTCTCGAACATCGGGAACTTGACGCCGTAGGTGAGCGCGCAAAATTTCTTGATCTCCTTCTCGGTACCCGGTTCCTGGCCCATGAAATCGTTGGACGGAAAGCCGAGCACGGCGAAGCCGCGATCCGAATATTTGGCGTGCAGCGCTTCGAGACCTTCGTATTGCGGAGTGAAGCCGCATTTACTCGCCGTGTTCACCACCAGCAGTACGTCGCCGCCATATTCCTTGCGGAGATTGACCTTCCCGGTGCCGGCCAGCCGCCGGTAATCGACGTCGAGCACGGACGGTCCGGCAGCGGTTGCCGAAGCCGTCGCCAGCACCAGCATTGCCATCACAAGGCGAAACATCATGGGTTGCCTCCACACTGAACTGATCCCCAGTCTAGTTCGATGACGGTGACGGCCACATGAGCCGTCCGGCCAGCGCAGCGTGTCACGTATGCCGCGCATACCCGATCCACGCGAACAGCCAGCGCCCGCACAGCCAGCTCATCAGGGTCAGGGCCGTGACCGCCCCGACATGCCAGAGCAGCACCATCCACGCGCTTTCGCCGGCG
>JBKJSW010000240.1:0-2962 GCA_046595765.1 Ahniellaceae bacterium | reverse complement strand
CCGGCGGATCCATCGAGCGCCTGGCCGGCATGGTCGGATATTCGGGTGTCTACGATTTCCTGCCGCTCACGGACGACACCCTCAAGGCCACCTTCGGCGGCGAACCGGCACTGTGGGCAGCTTCGCAGCCGATCAATCACGTGAATGGGGACGAGCCCCCGTTCTTCCTGGTGCATGGCCGCAACGACCGGATCGTTTGGCCGATCAATAGCGAATCGCTGGCACGCTCGCTGCGCGCGCATTCGGTACCGGTCGAACTCGTCTTGCGCGACGACCTCGGCCATTACGCGGCGGCAGTGAACCTCGCCCGGCGCGAAGACAACGACATCACGCAGGCGCTGCTGAAGTTCCTGCGTAATCCTCCGGCGCGCGCGGAGCGAACGGTGCGATGACGACGGCGCTTGATCGAGCGGGTTGAGCGACGTTCCCGGCACAGCAGAACAGCCCCGGCGACTTGCCCCGGCAAGTGCGTCTGTCGATGTCCACGACCACGGTGCCGAGGTCGTCTGAGACCGTGGCCATCAGTTTCAATCCGCGAAACTCGTCGCCGCCGGAGATGAAGCTGTCCTCTCCTGGGAATTTTCCGCGCGCGCGTGCGGTTGCGGCCACCACTGAAGCTCATTTACCAAGCAATCCATTCGGCCAAATTTGATAGTTGTAAGCTATTGAAATGAATTTAAGAGACCTGCGCTATCTGGTCGCCATCGCGGAGCACCGCCATTTCGGCAAGGCCGCTGCTGCGTGCTTCGTTTCGCAGCCGACGCTGTCCACGCAATTGCGCAAGCTGGAGCTGGAGCTCGGCGTCACGCTGGTCGAGCGGTCGCCGCGCAAGATCATGCTCACGACTGCAGGCCTGGAAATAGCAGCGCGCGCGCGGGGCATTGTGCGCGACGTAGAACAGCTACGCGAGGCCGCGCGCCGAACGCTCGATCCCGAGACCGGGAGCGTCCGGCTTGGCCTGTTTCCGACGCTTGGCCCCTACCTGCTGCCACACGTCGTGGCGCGATTGCACGCGCGGTTCCCCTCGCTCGAACTGCTGCTGGTCGAGGAAAAAAGCGACGAGCTGCTCGCACGCCTGCGCGATGGACGTCTGGACGCTGCGCTGCTCGCCTTGCCCGTAGACGACACGAAGCTGCATGTGGAGCCGCTGTTCGAAGAGCCGTTCGTGTTCGCCGCCCCGCGGGGGCATGCCCTCACGGTACGCACGTCGCTGCGGATCGACGACCTCCGGGATGAGTCGCTGTTGTTGCTCGAGGAAGGACACTGCCTGCGCGACCAGGCGCTCGAGGTGTGCGGCACCGCAGGCGCGGGTGAGCGTGCCGGGTTTCGTGCCACCAGCCTTGAGACACTTCGGCAGATGGTCGCCGCCGGCGTCGGCTGCACGCTCCTGCCGCAGCTCGCGGTGACTGCACCGGTGCCCGCCTCGGACGCCGTGCAGGTGATGCCATTCAGCGGACGCGCACCCAGCCGACAAATTGGAATGCTGTGGCGCCGATCGAGCGCCATGGGCGAACTCCTGCGCAACGTCGGGCAGGAGTTCGCGCAATCCGCAAAAGCCGCCATGGCGGCGACAAGCGCAAGCCTCGAACCAGAAAGCGCACCCTTGAAGGCGGCGCGGCAGGGCCACAGTCGCGCGCGCACGGCGCCCCGGCACGCCCCATGAGTTCGCGGGCGTGGCTGATTTTCGCGATCGTCGCGGTCATGCTGGGCTGGTGGTTTTCCGATGTTTCGCCGCGCGTGCCGGATCCGCCGCGGTTGCTGGACGGTCGCATCGCGGTCGGCTGCGCCCGTCCGCCATCGGTGCAACCGGGTCTGGAACCCCTGCAGTCGCCGGTACCCGCGACGCTGGCTCCGTTCGTGCTCGAGGAAGCGACTCTGTCGCCGCTGGCGGGCATCTCCATCGACGCGCGCGTGCTGTCGCGGAGAAACTACCGCGTCGGTGCAACGGCACGCTTGTCGCCGACTGACCTCGCACTCGGCTGGCAGGACATGGCACGCGACGCGGTACTGGACCAACTCGCCATCAGCCAATCCGGCCGCTGGTACCAGTATCGATGGCGTGACCAACCGCCGCTGACACCTGCGACGATCGCGCGCCAGAGCGCAAACATGCACCTCATCCCCGCGAGCCCGCAGGTGGCGGCAGCGCTGGCCCAGGTGCGGCCCGACCAGCGCGTGCGGATCGAAGGCTGGCTAGTGGAGGCGAGGATGCACGATGGGACCTGGCGCAGCTCGACTACGCGCGACGACACCGGCGACGGCGCCTGCGAACTGATCTACGTGTGCGCGTTGACGGTGGCGCCCTGAGCGCGCCGCCCACGATCAACCGGTGCTGCACACTCCGGTGCCGCCGAGTCCGCAATAACCGGTCGGATTCTTCGCGAGATACTGCTGGTGTTCGTCTTCGGCGAAGTAGAACGGCGGCTGTGGCGCAACGATCTCGGTGGTGATTTCAGGGAAACCTGCTGCGAGCAGCCGGGCGTTGAACGCGTCGCGGCTGCGTTGCGCCTGTTCGAAGTGTTCGTCGTCGTCGCAGTAGATCGCCGACCGGTACTGCGTGCCCGCGTCGTTGCCCTGGCGCATGCCCTGGGTGGGATTGTGGCTGTCCCAGAAGGTCGCGAGCAACGCGCCGAAGTCGACCACCGCGGGATCAAAGGTGACCCTGACTACTTCGGTGTGGCCGGTTTCGCCGGAACACACTTCGCGATAAGTCGGGTTGGGCGTACCGCCTCCCGCGTAGCCAACCGCGGTGCTGACAACTCCGGGCACTTGCCAGAACTTGCGTTCGGCCCCCCAGAAACAACCCATTCCGAACTGCACCTGCGCAAGTCCGGCGAACGCGTCACGCAACGGTGAACCCAGCACGGTGTGGCGATTGTTGCGGAGGGACATGGGCGTGTCGCGGCCGGGCAGAACTCGCTCCGCGCCGGGCATCCGTTGTCTGAACGCACCTATTCCCAAC
>JBKJSW010000135.1:0-7045 GCA_046595765.1 Ahniellaceae bacterium | reverse complement strand
TGCCGGCGTTCGCAGTTTTATTTCGAAGTGGCGCGCCCGGAGGGACTCGAACCCCCGACCACCAGGTTCGAAGCCTGATGCTCTATCCAGCTGAGCTACGAGCGCAGTCGTTGGCTCGATCCTAGCGCGGTTCTTCAGGTTTGCGGCCGCGTCGCGACATCGACGACACTCTAGGGTAGTTGGGGCGAGCCGCGATGTTTCGGCGTAAAAAGTACCCATCTGTGTCAACGCAGGCCCAGCGATGCGCTGGTTGCAGTTTGCGGCAATCCTGTTGCTGATTGCTGATTGCTGATTGCTGTTGGCGCGGCTGCAAAGGAAGTTTTAGGAATCGAATACGAACTCGAGCCCAGTGCGTCGTGCCCGACCGCCAACGCGATGAGATTCGACCCGATGCAAAAAGTCATTTCGCTCGACGCATTCCGGCAAGGCTGACGTTAGCTGGCAGTTGTGGCCTCTGGCTGCTGCACCGCCGCGCGCCGTGGATACCATCTGTTAGCCGGGCATTTAGTCACCATGATGTAATTGTGCTTGCTGTAAAGGTCGTTGCTGCGGCTTTTCGCTAATCCCGCAGCGTGCAGGAGGGCTTCCGTGAACCAAAATCGACCGTCTGCTGCTCGCTTTGCAAGGTTGGTCGCGACTCTCGTCTTGTGCGCGTTGTCCACTACTGGCAACGCACAGACCTACCGCCTGACGGATCTGGGCGTCATCAACAGCGGCCCTTTTGGCCAGCGGACCAGTCAGCCGGCGGGAATCAACAACGCGGGCCAGGTGGCCGGCAATTCCCGTTCCGGATCTTCGATGCATGCGGTTCGCTTCAGCAACGGATTGATCGAGGATCTCGGGACGATCCCCGGCGGCCAGACCAGCACCGGCATCGGCATCAACGATCTGGGAGATGTCGTCGGGGACTCCGAATACTCCCCCAACGGAGGTTCGATCCGCCACGCGACCCTTTTCGCCAACGGCACGACGGTCGATCTCGGCATCCTGCCGTCATCGGGCAATTACTCGCGGGCGTCCGCGATCAACGACTCGGCCGAAGTCGTGGGCTACTCCGGGCCGGCGCTGACCACGAACAACACGCGCGCCTTTATTTGGGACGCGGCCCGAGGAATGCGGGATATCGGCACACTGGGAGGAGCATTTGCCAGGGCGCTCGGAATCAACGACGCCGGCATGGTGACCGGACACGCCGATCGGGCCACCGGGTTTGGCTTCAGCCGCGCTTTCATTTGGGACCCCATCAATGGCATGCGTGACATCGGAACCATCGCGGGCGACACGGCTTCGGGAACTTCCATCAATGCGAACGGCCACGTTGCCGGCACGTCGACAATCAACGGTTTCGACAATCGCCAGCACGCGTTCCTGTATGACGGCACGATGCGCGACCTCGGTGCGATCGGCAACAACGATTTCTTTAGCGATAGAAGTGCCGCGTACGGGATCAACATCCACGACCACGTGGTCGGCTCCACGTATCGACCATACGCGGGCGGCGCGCTCTACCAGATCCCGTTCTTGTACAAGAACGGGCAGATGTTTGATCTTTCCACTCTAGTCGATGCTTCGGGCGCCGATTTCCGGCTCTACGCCGCGACGGGGATCAACGACGCGGGTCAGATCGCGGTCTCTGCCATCCAGATTTCGACCAACGAAACACGCGCCGTGCTGCTGACGCCGAATGAGCCCGGGCCGAGCACTGGGATGCTGTTCGCCAACGGATTCGACACTGTGCAGTAGTCAACAGACTCCGGTCGATCAGAGAATCCTGAAAATCGATATGACGAGGCCCTCGGGCTTTTGGACAGCTTTGCCCAGCGCGTCGTCCGTGGATGCCGCCGCTTCAACGCATGAACTCTGCAAGTTTGTTGCCCTCGCCTTTGAGCGCAGCGGCGCGATGCCGAAAGTCTCTTCAACGAGCCGTGCGTCGCGAGTTCTGCGCGGATGCTCACGGGGTGACGGCGGGGCACCCCTCGCGTGGTCTTTCCGCTCAACGCCAAGCCGCGATCGATCGCAGCGGGGACGCGACCGATGCTTCCGCCGGACCCGGCGTCAACGTCGGGGGCAGGCCGTGAGCGCGGAAGGATCGTTCGACATGATGGGCAACCTGCACGAGTGGACGCGGGAACCTGACGGCACCTTTCGCGGTGGGTTTTATGTCGACACCCAGATCAACGGCAACACTTGTCTGCTGTTGACGACTGCACACGCCAGCAGTCGTTACGATTACGGTACCGGTTTCCGCTGCTGCGCCGGCGATTGCATGACTGCATCATCGCGTGATCCACCGAGGATCAATATCAAGATGATCGACCGCGCATCGCGCATCGATTCAGGGATTCGACTCGCATGACGGCGCAACCGCTGCTTACCGTTTTCCTGCCGCTCGCGCTCGGCATCATCATGCTCGGCCTCGGCCTGTCACTGACGCTCGACGATTTCCGGCGCGTGGCACGGCAGCCGCGCGCGGTGTTGGTCGCGTTGGCGTGCCAGGCGCTGCTGCTGCCGGTGCTGTGCTTCGCGCTGGTAAAGGCGTTCTCGTTGCCAGCGCCGCTCGCCATCGGCATGCTGCTGCTCGCCGCGTCACCCGGTGGCACGAGCGCGAACCTTTACAGCCATCTCGCGCACGGCGACGTCGCGCTCAACATCACCCTGACCGCGGTCAACTCCGTACTCGCGGTCCTCACGTTGCCCATGATCGTCAACCTGGCGCTCGTGTATTTCATGGGCGACGACCAAGCGCTGCCGCTGCAGTTCGGCAAGGTGCTGCAGGTATTCGCGATCGTGCTCGTGCCCGTGGTGATCGGTATGGCGGTGCGCTCGCGCTGTCCCGACTTCGCGCAAAGCATGCAGAAGCCGGTGAAAATGGCTTCGGCCCTCTTCCTGCTGCTGATCGTGGTGCTGGCCATCGCGACGGACTGGCAGACGCTGCTCGAGCACGCGCCTGTGGTTGGAATTGTCGCGCTCCTGTTCAATCTCGCGAGCCTGGCGGTCGGCTACGGCGTCCCGCGTGCGTTGGGCTTGCCGAAGCGCCAGGCTATCGCCATCGGCATGGAGATCGGCATCCACAACGGCACGCTCGCGATTGCCGTCGCGCTGAGCCCGATGCTGCTCGACAATCCGACGATGGCGATTCCGGCGGCGATCTACAGCATCGTCATGTTCGTGACCGCAGCAATCTTCGGCTGGGCCGTCAGCCGCGGCCTTCGTCGGGAAACGCGGGCCAGAGAATGACCGGGTTGGAAATGATGACGCGCACAGATCCACTGTCGTTGTTGTGGCGAAACGCTGGCCGCCGACCCACTGGGACATTCCACTTGCCACATGCCGCCATCCCGCGGGAGCGACCGTGTGGATTGGCGATTCGATCGCCGCAGCGTTCGATAGTCGCATCCTGTGGCTCGCCCCCGGTATCTTTCTTCGCCAGACTTCTCCTGCCCATCTATTCTTCGAGGATTGTCCATGCGCGCGGCCCTTCGCTGGTCCTTTCGATTGACCCTGGCCGCGCTGCTGCTGCTGGCGCTGCTAGTCGTCCACACGCTTACCATGCGGCCGCTCAGGATCGACTGGTTTTTCGAGCGGGTGTTCGCGGAGTTCGCGCTGAAGGATCCCGAACTCCTGAGCAGCCTGCGCATGCTGCCATCGTGGGCCGACTGGTACAGCGACGAGCTGACCGACTCCTCGCTGGCGCGCGAGCAGGAGCTCAACGCGAAGCTGCGCGACGATCTTGCGACCCTGCACGCGTATGACCGCAGCAGGCTGGACGTCGATACGCGCCTGTCCTACGACATGCTCGACTACTTCCTCTCGATCCAGCAGGAGGGCGAGCGCTTCCAGCACCACAACCATCCGCTCAACCAGCTGTTCGGCGTGCAGAACGAGTTGCCGACCTTCATGGCGACGCAGCACTCCGTCGCATCGAAGCGCGACGCCGAGAACTACATCGCGCGTCTGCAGGCGTTCCCGCGCAAGCTCGACGACGTCCTCGAAAGTGTCCGGCAACGCGAACGCGAGGGCATCGTGCCACCTACCTTCGTGGTCGAGAAAGTGCTGGCCGAGATGCGCGCGTTCGTCGACGCGCCGCCGCAGGAGAACGTGCTCTATACGAGCCTGGACGAAAAGCTCCGCAAGCTGGACGACGAGACGGTGGATGCGCCGATGCGCCAGCAGTTGCTGGCGCGCGCCGCCGCCGCCATCCGCGGCAGCGTGTATCCGCCGTACCGGCGCATGATCGGCTACTACGCGGAGCTGCTGCCGAACACCAAGGGCAACCAGGGCGTATGGGCTCTGCCGGACGGCGACGCGTACTACGCGTGGGCGGTGCGCCAGCACACCACGACCGACATGACGCCGGAGGCGGTGCACGATCTAGGACTCGCCGAGGTCGCGCGCATCGAAGGCGAGATGGACGCGATTCTGAAGGGCGAAGGCCTCGCGGACGGCACCGTGGGCGCGCGCGTGAAGCAACTCGGCACGCGACCCGACCAGCTGTATCCCGACACGGATGCCGGCCGCGCGCAGATCCTCGCAGATTTTCAGGCCATCATCGACGACATCGACAAAGGCCTCGGTCCCTACTTCGACGTGCGCGCGAAAGCGCCGGTCAAGGTCGAGCGCGTGCCCGTGTTCCGCGAGAAGACGGCACCGGGTGCGTATTACAACCCGCCGGCGTTCGATGGCTCGCGTCCCGGCATCTTCTACGCCAATTTGCGCAACGTGGCGGAAGTGCAAAAGTTCGCCATGCGCACGCTGGCGTACCACGAGGCCATTCCCGGACACCACACGCAGACCACGATCCAGCAGGAACTGACGGGTGTGCCGACGTTCCGCAAGATCCTGCCCTTCACAGCCTTCTCGGAAGGCTGGGCGCTGTATGCCGAACGACTCGCGTGGGAGATCGGCTACCAGAAAAACCCGCTCGACAACCTCGGCAGGTTGCAGGCGGAGATGTTCCGCGCCGTACGGCTGGTGGTGGATACAGGCCTGCATCGTAAACACTGGACACGCGAGCAGGCGATCGCCTACATGGGCGACAAGACCGGCATGCCGTCGACCGATGTCGTCGCAGAAATCGAACGCTACCTGGTCATGCCCGGCCAGGCACTCGCCTACAAGGTCGGCATGAACCGCATCCTCGAGCTGCGCGAACAGGCGAAGCGTGAGCTGGGTCCGAAGTTCGACCTGCGCCGATTCCACAACCTCGTGCTCACTGGCGGCGACATGCCGCTCACCCTGCTGGATGAACGCGTCAAGGCGTGGATCGTCGAAGAAAAGGCCGGCGGCTGATTGCAAGCAACCCTTGGCCGCCACGGCCTCGAGGAATCGATCATGTTTAACGTAGTGCCGTATATTTTCTACTACGGTGGGCGCGTGGAGAAAGATGTGCCGACCCGCGGCGAGCTGGCGCGTGCGTATGCTGCGGCCGTCGGCATCCTAACGGGCTCCGGCAGCGAGCAACGCGCTTTCTGGGCACGAATTTCGTGGAGCTTCCTGGTCAGCGGCGTCATGCCCGTGCTTGGACACTGGTTGTTCGATTGGCCGGTCGCACTCGTGGCTTTGGCCATAGGTCTCGACGTAACCGCCCTCTGGCTGGCGGATCTCGTGAGGGCAGTGCTGGCGCGCGATGCGTTCCAGGTCCTCGCGAGGCGCCAGCTCGCCACAGAGAACGTGTTGATGATGGCGCGGGCCATGTTGAATTACCGTCGCCATCCGGCGCGCGGCGTCCGTTCCCACAGGGTGGTCGAAGCCGATCACCCATGGCTACTCTTCCTCATGCTCTACGTGGGTTGCTATGGCGTCCTCGTGTTGATGTACGCGACCACATTACTGATTTTCGTGCTCCTGTATCCCGACCTTGGCGTCGACCATGCGTCGCTGTATTGGCTCGCGGTACCTGCGGCGATACGCATCGCAACCGCGTTGCGCGATGCGACGATGGGCAACGACGGTCGCCTCGACGTGCAAATGCAGCCGCAGGCACTGCTGCCCATAGGGGCGCTGGTCGGGGCGACTCTGCTTGCCGCCTGGTCCGTTCTCGGGCTGCAGGACGAAGAGGGTTTGCGTGACGCAATTGAGTCGTACTACGGATTACTTTTCCTGGTCGCCTACCTGGTCTGCGCCGTCAGCCTGGCACTGTTGAGCGTACGCCGCCTGCGCCATGCCGAGGCGGACCTCCGGCGCTTCACCGCCATCGACGTCGACCAGTGGCAGGATCGCTTGTCCCGGGCTGCTTAGCCCGCACCTGGGGTGTTGGCGGGAAAGCGGTGTCGAGGACCCATCCGGTTGCGGGAGTCCTGCGCAAAACGACGTGGCGGGGTGCGGTACGTTCCGCCGAATTCCGGCGCGCCGTGCATCGCTACCCGCGGCGCGCAGGTCATGCCCCTGGTCGAGCTTCATACGTTCGAAGGTTGCAGCAGCTGTTCCCCCGCCGATCGTTGGCTGCGGAAACAGGAGAAGCACAAACATCGCCGGTTTGGCGCGGGAGCGGCGGATCCCCGCTGCAAGTGTGTTGAATCGATCAACGCAGCCGCAGCAGCTCGAGGATTTTCGGTAGCAGGATGGGAACGACCGAAGCGGGCAGGTAGTGGCTGAAACCCGGGATCACCTCGAGCCGAGCCTTCGGCAGCAGGCGCTTGAGCCGATACGCCGCGCGCAGTGGGATCAGCGGATCGTCGGTGCCATGCACGATGAGGGTGGGGCAGCGGATGCGCGACACCGCTGCGCTGCGATCCCTGTCGGCCATGATCGCGAGCAGTTGCCGCGCGACGCCCGCCGGGTTGTATGCGCGTCGCAGCGTGCGACCCATGCGCTCGCGCAGCGTGTCGATCTCCAACGGGTCGCGAATGTTGCCGATGGCCTTGAACAACTCGACGAAGTGTTCGACCTTGGCGTCGAAGCTCGTGCTCGCCGGCGGTCGCCGCAGGAATCGCCACAGCACGCGCAGGTGCGGCCACGGCGCGGTGCGCGGGCCGGCACTCGACATGATCGATACAAGACTCAGCACCCGCTCCGGTGCGAGCTCGCAAAGCACCTGCGCGATCAT
>JBKJSW010000034.1:0-2664 GCA_046595765.1 Ahniellaceae bacterium | reverse complement strand
CAACATCGCACGCCAGCCGTGAAGCCACGCTCAATGCGCGTTGGAGGAATCGGGTGTTCACGTCCCAGTGATCCGGCGCCGGCGGGTTGAGGGCTGCGCTACGCCTTCTTGATGAAGGAGGTCTTGAGCACGAGATCCTTTTCCCCTGTCACCACCATCAACCCGGCTGTCTTTCGGAACTGCGCTGGATGAGATCCCACTTGTTGCCGTGGAGATCGAGGAACACCACGACGGTGCCGTAGGATTCCTCGCGCGGCGCCTCCGTGAAGCGCACGCCGTGCGATTGCAGATGCCGGTAGTCGCCCTGGAAGTCGTCCGTTTCGAGGAACAGGAATACGCGGCCGCCAGTCTGGTTGCCGATGTGCGCCTCCTGTTCGGGGTTCGCGGCACGGGCCAGCACCAGCGACGTTCCGCTCGACCCGCGCGGGGCCACCACCACCCAGCGCTTGCCGGGGCCGCGGGGTTCGTCCTCGACCAGCTCGAAGCGCATCACCTGGGTAAAGAAGGCGATCGCCTCGTCGTAGTCGCGTACCACCAGCGCGATGGCCGCAAGGAATTGGCTCATTGCTCGAATCCCGGAGCACTGGCCAGACCCGTCATGTCGTCAGCGCCTCGATGAACACCCGCGCGAGCGCGGCTGGCGTCGCGCGCAGGATCGATGCATTCACCTGCATCGGCAATTCCGTGGTGCCCGGTGCAACCTGGGCGATGCCCAGTCCCTTGGCCATGAGTCGCGCTGCCAGCATGTCGGGGGTCACGCCGTCGGCCGTGAGGAAAAACCGACTCGTTCCCTTGGGCAACTTGCGAACCTTGAACCGC
The DNA here is from genome assembly GCA_046595765.1 of Ahniellaceae bacterium. Lineage (GTDB taxonomy): Bacteria > Pseudomonadota > Gammaproteobacteria > Xanthomonadales > Ahniellaceae > JBBQNY01. Next base: position 1,845 of record JBKJSW010000034.1, on the reverse strand, counting down.
CCATCGGACTCGAGCAGCGCAATCAGCTGGTCCGCAGCGCGCCACGACTGCGCATACCCAGCCTCGTATCCCTCCACGAACTGCGCGACCGGCGCGATCGATGGCCATGCATGTGGCAACGAACCTCCGAACATTCGGCGCGTGTGGAACAGCCCTTCGATGAATTCGGCGGTGCCGGCCAGGATTGCTCCCGAGGTGCCGTTGAAGTGCTTCCACAGCGATACGTAGACCGTATCGAACAGTGCCGAATACTCGCGGACGCTTTTCCCGGAGTGGTAGGGCAAGTTGAACATCCGCGCGCCGTCCAGGTGCAGCCGAATCCCTTGTGCGCGCGCATAGGTGCAGATCCGTTCCAGTTCGGCGAAGTCGAACAGTTCGTGGTCGCGGCGCCGCACCGGGCTTTCGATCGAGAGCACGCCGACCCTGGCTGCGACCCGGCCACCGGCGGTCCGCTCGACCCATTGCTGCAGCTCGGCAAGTTCGATGGTGGTGCGGCCGAGCGCGAGGGGCACGAGTTTCAAGCCGCTCAACGTCTCCGCACCATCGCCGCTGTCGTTGTAGAAATGGCTCTCCGCCTGCACCAGCACGCGACGGTCGTGGCCCGCGAGCTTGCGGATGGCGAGGTGGTTCGCCAGCGTGCCGGTCGGAACAAACATCGCGGCTTCCTTGCCCAGCGTGCGTGCGAACGTCTGTTCGATCTCCGCGACCAGGCCGCCGTTCGAGTAGTTGTCGACTTCGAGCGTGAGCGCGCTCGTGGCCTCACCCAGCAGCGCGGCGTATTCGCGGGGATCGAGCGCGAGGCCGTCCGAGTCGAAGTTCGTCCGCTTGAACAACGCCGGTGCGGAGTCGGCGGTAACGCCGGACTCGATGGAACGGGCCATGATTGGCGTTGCCGCCGCCAATCCTCCGGCGGCCAGGAATCCGCGGCGATCCATGGTGCATCCTTCATGTGCGGCCGAGGACGCTCGACCCTGCGAATCGACCCTTGGCGCAGAGCATACCGTCGGCGCCTGACCACTCGGAGTTCCAACCTTGTCCTTGCGAGGCACACGCCCGCGCATTGACACGGTGGAGGCGGCGGGAAACGATGGCACCCTGTCGTCGGTGCCACTCCGGACCGAGACTCCGATCCACGAGGTGCACCGGAAGATGAGGCCAGTCGAAGAACTCTTGACGCAGTACGACCCCTCGCTGCCGCTCGAGGAGGCGTCGACGATCCCCGCGTCCTGGTATATCGACAAGCGCATCGAGGAGCTTGAGCGCCGGACGACTTTTGCGCGCACCTGGCAGCTGGTGGGTCGCATCGACCAGGTACGCGACGCTGGGCAGTACATCACCTGCGAGCTCGCGGGCGAGCCCATCCTCGTCGTGCGCGGCGACGACGGTCTGCTGCGCGGCTTCTTCAACGTGTGCAGGCACCACGCCGCGGCGGTGATGACCGAAGCGCAGGGCTGCGTCAGAAACCTGCGCTGTCCTTACCATGGCTGGACCTACACGCTGGAAGGGGCGCTCAAGGGCACGCCGAGTTTCCACGCCGAGTGCCATTTCGACCGCAGGGCGCACGGTCTCGCACCGGTGTCGACCGCGGTGTGGGAGCAGTGGGTATTCGTCAGGCTCAACGCGCATGGACCTGCGCTGGAAGAATTCCTGGGCTCCTCGCTGGTGGAGGAGGTCGGCTCGCTCAAGCTCTCTGAACTCCACTGGTTCGAGCGCCGCCACTACTTCTTCGACTGCAACTGGAAAGTCTTCGTCGACAATTACCTCGACGGCGGCTACCACGTGCCGCACCTGCACAAGGGCCTCGACAGCGTCCTCGACTTCAAGAACTACACGATCGAGAACGGC
>JBKJSW010000302.1:0-3641 GCA_046595765.1 Ahniellaceae bacterium | reverse complement strand
CGCCGCGGCGACGCCGTGCACCGCCTGCCCGCCCTGCTGTCCAAGGAAGATCTGGTTGAGGTACGCCTCGAGGATGCGGCGCTTGTCGAAGCGCGACTCGATCAGCAGCGCCATGAGCACTTCGTTGAACTTGCGCGTGTAACTCTGCTCGCGCGTGAGCCAGAGATTGCGCACGAGCTGCTGCGTCAGGGTGCTGCCACCCTGCACCACCTCGCCCGCCCGCGCGTTGCTGAGCGCCGCGCGCACGATGGCACCGAGGTCGATGCCATTGTGGCTCTTGAAATTCCGGTCCTCGACTGCCTGCAGAGTTGCCACCAGCAAGGGGGATACATCACCGGCGCGCACGAAGCGCCGCTCCTGCTGCTCCGCGCCGTACAGCGTGGCGATGCGGGCGGGATCGAGTTGCGCCGCCGGCAGCGCGCGCCCGCTGTCGACGTCTTCGACGCGACTGACCTGGGTTCCGCCGACCACGACGCGCAGTCGCTGGCGCGGCACCGCGCCGTCGGGGCCGCCGAACTCCCGCGTCGCGATCGTGTACGTGCCGCCCTGTTTGCGGTACGTGCCGGTCGCGAACGGCTCGGCGTCGACCTTCGCGTAGCGCGCCGCGGCCAGTTCGCGATCGAGCGCCGTCGCGTTCAGCAGGACGCCAGGTGCGAACACCAGCGGCCGCGCATACACCCGCGACGGCTGCGCGAACACCAGCACGTCGAAGCGCTCGCGCACGCGGCGGTCGAGCACCCAGAGATACGCGGAAAACACCACCAGCAGCCCGCCGGCGACAGCGAGCAACGGCAGGCGGAAACGCCGCCACAGCGCGAGCACGCGGGAGCCGCTGTCGTGGTCGTCTGCGTCGAAGTCTGGGTCGAGGTCGGGATCGGTCGCCAAGGGAAATCGGAACACTGCGTGGGGGAACGTTCCCGCGACCGGAATCCGCCGCGCTCGTTCATTTCGTGGGAGTGATCCGCACGATCTTACGTGGAATGCGGTGGTTTGCATGACACCTGCGCGCGCTTTGCCGATAATCCGTCAGTTCCAGCCCAGGCCGGCGCCGCAAATCCCCGAATCCAGGTCCGGGGATGCGCGGTGCAGGGGTCGCACCACCGAACCCATCCCGCGCGGACCGGTTCGGGCCCTCACCTACTGACGCACGCCCATCTCAAGCCCAGCGCCGATCCCCAAACTCACCCGCGTCGTCGTCTTCGGAACCCGCGCGCCCGGGCGCGCCTGGCTGGAGGCGTTGCGCGCCCGGCTGCCGCCGACGGTCATCGTCGAAACGATCGAGGTGGCCGCCGCGGATGCATCGGCTGCCCGCGATGCCGCGCTCGACCACGCGGCGCTGGCCGTCACTACCGGGCTCACGGCACTACTCGCGGCTGGCGCCGAACTGCCGGCGCATGCGTGGCGCCGGCTACTCACGGTGGCCGCGGCGACCGCGGCGCAGGCAGCGGTAGTCACGCCCCTGTGCGCGGTCACGCCCGGGCTCGAACCGTGGCACGACCGCAGCGTTTTCGGCGACGTTTCGCTGGCGAGGCTCGACAGCGCGAGCTTCGTCCGCGGCGCACGCACGCTGTCTCCGATCACCCTCCTGTCGACCCAGCTCAGCCTGTGGCCCGCCACGGCGCTCGCAAGCTGGCGGGCGCGCGTGGCCGACCTGTCACTCGATGCCTGGCTCGAGCGACATCCTGCAGTGCTTTGCGATCACCTGCTGGTGAACGGCCCGGACTTGCCCGCATCGCGACAGTCGACGCGGTTGCCAGCGTCACCGGCGGTGGCCGCGCTGCGCGTGGGATTCGCGCCCATGGCCGTCGCCTGCTGGCCGGGACTCGACGGCAAGCCAGTGATCCTCCACGTTTCGCATGCGTGGGGCGGCGGCATCGCGCGCTTCATCGAGGACCTCGCCGGCGCCGATCCCGAGAGGCGGCATTTCGTGCTCAGTGCGCATGGGCACACCGGCGGTCCACTCGGCCGACGGCTCGAGGTACGCGAAGTCGGTGCGCCGGGTGCCGTCGCGGCCCTGCGCGAGCTCGCCATCGAGCCGCCAATCGTCGCGATCGCCGAGGCGCATGCGGGCTATGCCGAATCGCTTGCACGCATCCTGCGCGACCTGGCGGTGGCCCAGGTCTGGGTATCGTCACTGCTCGGCCATGCGCTCGACGCGTTGCGCACCGATGTGCCAACGGTGATGGTCAACCACGATTATGCGGCGTGGTGGCCCGAACTCCATGCCGATTTCGGCGACACTGCGCGCGCCTTCGATCGCGCCGAATTGTCGGCGCTGGTCGACAGTGGCACCAGCCTTGCCCCGATGCCATCGCGCAGCGCGGTGCAGTGGGCGTTGCAGCGCGAGGAACTGTTGCGCACCGTACTGGCACGACGCCCGGCCATGGTCGCGCCCTCGAGCGGACTCCGCGCCAACCTCCTGCGCATCGAGCCCGCGCTGGCGGCCCTCGAATGGCATGTCATCGCACATGGCCTACGGCCGTTCGCGACCGGCGGCAGCGCGGCGGCCGGCGCCGCGGACCATGGCGAGGCAGCCGCGGGACGACCCGCCACGATGCCAACCACGACACGGTCGCCGCGGCCCGATGCGCCGGTCGAATCGGGCGCCGGCATGGAGCCCATCGCAAGGCGACCACGGCTCCTCGTTCCGGGCCGGCCCAACGGGGGCAAGGGCGACGTGTTGCTCTCGCAGTGCATCGATGCGCTCGCCGCGCTCGCCGACGTGTGGCTGGTCGGTTGCGGCCCGAGTTTCGAACGCTACCTCGGCGTCAGCGGCGTGCACCTGGTGTTCGACTACGAACGCGATGAGCTGCCAACGCTGCTCGAGCGCATCCGTCCGCAGCTTGCGCTGCTGCCGGTCAGCGTCTCGGAAAGCTACTCCTACCTGTTGAGCGAGCTCAGGGCGCTCGGCATCCCGACCCTTGCCACCGCGCTCGGCGCCTATCGCGATCGCATCGAGGACGGTGTCGACGGCTTCCTCGTCGATCCCGATGCCGATGCGATCGTGATGCGGGTCGGCGACCTGCTGGCCGAGCCGCAGCGCCTGCTGCGCGTGCGCGAGCAGCTCGCGGTACGGCCGGTGCGCACGCTTGCCGCGATGCGTGACGACTACGCCACCCTGTTGCCGCAGGTGGAGCGCAGCGGGTATCCGCTGTACCGCCACGATGCGCGCGCGGTCGCGCTCGACACGCTGCGCGTCGGGCAGGCTGCCACGGCGCGCCACGCGCGGGCCGTCGACGCGAAACTGCTCGCGGCGCAGGCGGAGCTCGAGCGTCGCGCCGACTGGGTCGCGCGCACCAATGCGCTGTTCCGCGATCGCAGCCGCGAGCTGCAGCTGCAATGCGAACGCGCGGAGTCGCTCGGCAAGGAGCTGGCGGTTGCGGAAGACCAGCGTGGGCAGGCGCTCGCGGCGCTCGCGGCGCTGGACCGCGAACTGCAGCGCGCGCGTGCGCAGGGCGCGGCGCTGGCGCAAGGCATCGACGCGCTGCTCCACAGTCGTTCCTGGCGCGTGACGGCGCCGCTGCGTTGGGTGACGATCGCACTGCGTAGACTGCGCACTCGCCTGCGTTTCCGCGCCGCGCAGTGGCGTGCGCGCGCGGTCGCCCTGCGCCGCAGCCTGGCGACCCCCGGCGTGCTCGGCA
>JBKJSW010000254.1:0-11041 GCA_046595765.1 Ahniellaceae bacterium | reverse complement strand
CATCGATGGACAACGTCTGTCGCGACTGCCACCGCGCGTTCCGTGCGGGCGGCTGAAAATGAGTCTGCTTACTCTTGTTTCGCTCCCCACTGGCTGGTGTCCCAGCACTCTGGGCATGCTCGGCGTGTCTTCTTCTGCAGCCACTTTGCTCTCGGAATACAGGTACCGCGATCGGCGTCTGGCGCGGACCATTCAAGACCGTCCACGGGAGGCTGGCTGAACCTTCCGTTTCCGGCGCTCGAAGAGTAACCGTGCGTGCAAGCCTGGTTCAGGGGCGAATGGCTAGCCTCGTCCGATCAATTCTCGTCGGAAGACTTCCATGAATCGTACGGCCCCAGTCCTGCTCGCTGCCTCCCTGTCTCTTCTGCTCGGAGCCTGTGCTTCGGATTCCGGTTATTACGACGCACGTGGGGATGACGGTCGTTATGGCGATCGTGGCGACTACCGGGAAGTCCGTTGCGACAACTGCGGCAGAGTCGAACGCATCCAACAGGTGCGCGGGCGTGGCGATTCGAGTGGGGCCGGGGCAGTGATCGGCGCCGTCGTTGGCGGCGTCGCAGGCAATCAGATCGGCGATGGCGACGGGCGCACTGCGGCTACGGTAGCGGGCGCTGTGGCAGGCGGCATCGTCGGCAACGAGATCGAGAAGAACCGCAACTCCGACGGATTCGAGCTCTACATCCGAACGGACGACGGTCGCGCGATCATCGCGCGCCAGAACGATTTGAACGGGATTCGTGAAGGTGATCGGGTGGAAGTTCGCGGCGATCGGGCCTATCTGCTGCGCCGTTGATGCGCCGTCTGCTACTTCAACGCAGTTACCACGGATAACGACCACGATGCGATCGCCTCAGCGATCGTATCGGGTCGTTTGAGCCACCCGAAATGATCCGCCCGGATTCCCAGATCCTTCTCGCCGAGTATGCGTTCGAGGACCCGAGTACCGGACATCTTCGACAACAACGCGCGTAGGGACGCTACCGGGGCGAGCGCGTCCTGGTCCAGTGCTATGGCGCACACGGGCATCACCAGCGCTTGCAGCGCCGCCTCGAAATCAAGACTTACTCCTCGAGCCGAGTATCGGCCGCTGACTGCCGAGTGGCGCCAGTCGCGCATGACCCCACTTGCTTCGCGACCCGCGAAACGCAGCATCTTGCCCGGAAAGTGGCCGAAGACCATTGTCAGGGCCGGAAGGATCGTTGCGAAAGCGCGTACGCCCCAGCGCATCCTGCCCCGGTAGAAATGCCAGTGCGGCACTCCGGTAGCGACCAGCACCAAGCCCTGTGGCGGCAACGTTTCCGCGAATTCCCCCGTTCCGGCAATCGCAGCCAGCAGTGCAGCCAATTGACCTCCCATGCTGTGACCACCGATCAGCCAGATGCGGTCAGGGTGCGCGCGTCGTGCGTCTGCGAATGCGTTCGCGGCATCGATGAGCAACTCGCGATACCCCCAATTCTCACGTCGGCCTGGCCGCAGGGTGCTCTCACCGGTACCGCGCCATTCCACCGTCTCGAGCGCGATCCCCCTCGACTGAAGTGCATGCCCGAAGGACGCGTAGTGGCGCACGGCAACGCCGAGTGCAGGTAACCAGAGGAGTGCGTAGCCCGGCCCATCGATGGTAGGAAGCGCAGCGTTGGGGCCTGAAGGCATCGAGCGCAATCCTGCTGCAGCGACGCGGCGGTGAAATCGCGGGTCCGTTGACCCGCGTCGCGGCCAATGGCGGCGACTCCCGCCGGCCGAACCCCGGCACCCGCATCAACCGCTACCGTTGCTCCCTTCCGGGCCTGGCGGGGTTTGCGATCTAGCGTCGCGGGGAACCGACGGGAGTCACCATGGAAAATTCCGCATCCGATCGCCGACCGGGTGCCGGAAGGAGATCGACTGGACGAATGCAAGTGGCGGAGAGAGAGGGATTCGAACCCTCGATACGGGGATAAGCCGTATACACACTTTCCAGGCGTGCTCCTTCAACCGCTCGGACATCTCTCCGTATCGTCCACGCGTCGAACATCCGTGCCGGGTGCATTCTGTCCCGGAGCAACTGGCGTTCGTCGGCGGCCCGCGACTTTACTGCATGCGCTGGCGACCCCGCAAACGAAAAGACCACGGCGTGAGCGCCGTGGTCTTGGTGCCGACATCCGATTTGCTGCGGCCGTTCTAGCGACCGTCGCCGTCGGCGTCGCCCGGAATTCGACGTTCCGCCGCGTGCCACGCGTCGCGAGTCGCCTGCTTGGCATCGTTCCACGCCATGGAGGATGCACCCTTCGCCGCGTCCCAATTGCGGCCGAGGTCGCTTTCCACTTCATCCCACGCGCGACCTGCATGGTTTCCGCGTGACTCCCAACCATAACGGTAAGCGTCACTGTAATGATCGTACGACTTGCCCGCATCGACATACGGTCGACTCTTGTAGTTCTCGCGCCAGTAGTCGTCCTGCATCGTCGGGTCGATGACTTCCGCTACGCCCTTGCCGGCCAGTCCCCCGGCGACACCGCCGACCACCGCACCGATGACGGTTCCAACCGGTCCAGCCATTGATCCGAGGGCCGCACCAGTCGCCGCACCGCCGGCCGCGCCGACGCCGGTTCCTATGGGGTGGGCACCGGGAGCTCCTGTGATGGGATCACGATTCAAGCTGCTCATGTCTTCCTCCAGATTGTCGTGGTTGCGCGATTTAGTCGGCGCACGTTTTGAATTAGCCACTGGACTTGGTCCAGCCGAAGTCCAGCGACGGCAACCAACTTGCAATTTGATACGTCACGATGGCGTGCACGGCGCAGTGGGCGGTCAACCAGCGTTCACTGCGATGAACCATTGCGTGCTAGTTCTCCCTCGTCGTAGGGTGTGCCTCTCGCGTCGAACGACGAATCCGTATGCTTCGGCGCGTATTTGCACTCCATCCCATTGCCTGTTCCATCACGCTCGGAAATCCGCAATGCGCGCACTAGAAGTCGTCAAAAGCCACGGGGCCCTGTTCCTCGCAGCCTTGCTGATCGGCGGGCTCCTGGTTGTTCTCGGGCTCAATTTCGTGGTGTCGGAAAAGCAGGTCGAACGCACGCTCGAGCATATACATGCTACCGACGACCCGCAGTTCCAGCGCGAAATGTCCCTGATTTTCGGCACACCGATCGTCGACGGCAATCGCATTGACTACCTTGAGAACGGCGACGAGATCTTCCCGTCGATGCTCGACGCCATCCGCGGCGCGCAGCAGTACATCGCATTCGAAACGTACATTTACTGGTCGGAGCGAATCGGCAAGGAGTTCTCGGAGGCATTGGCAGAGCGCGCGCGCGCAGGAGTGTCCGTGCACGTCGTAGTGGACGCCGTTGGCAGCAGTAACCTCGATGAGTCGATGCTGGAGACGATGCGGAATTCCGGAGTGCAAGTACACCTGTACCGGCCGCTGCACTGGTACAACCTTGGTCGCATCAATAATCGCACCCATCGCAAGTTGCTGATTGTAGATGGGCACATCGCGTTCACCGGCGGCGTGGGCATTGCTGACCAGTGGCTGGGTGACGCGCAGGATTCCGACCACTGGCGCGATTCGCATTTCCGCCTCCAGGGTCCGGCGGTCGGCCAGATGCAGGCGGTATTCAACGACAACTGGCTCCAGGCAACGGGCAAAGTGCTGCAGGGCAACAAGTATTTCCCTCCCGTCTCCGCAAGTGGTGCCACACGCGCGCAGGCCTTCTCCAGCTCGCCGAATTCCGGCAGCGACAGCATGCAGCTCATGTACCTGATGGCGATCAGCGCGGCAACGCGCGAAATCGATATCGCCGCGTCCTACTTCGTCCCTGACCGTCTCACGCGCGCGACCCTGGTCCAGGCGATGCGTCGCGGGGTGCGGGTGCGACTTGTCCTGCCGGGCGAGCATATCGACACGGAGATCGTGCGCAGCGCGTCTCGTGCGAAATGGGGAGTGCTGCTGCGCGAAGGAGCTGAAATATACGAATACCAGCCCACGATGTTCCACACGAAAGTCATGGTTGTCGATGGCATCATGACTTCCGTGGGCTCGACCAACTTCGACTCACGTTCGTTCAGCCTCAATGACGAGGCGAACCTCAATGTGTACGACGCCGCCTTTGCCGACGGGATGCAGAAGGCTTTCCAGCGCGACATCGGGCGCTCGAAGCGGGTTACGTACGAGGCGTGGCTGCGGCGCCCGTGGAAGGAGCGCCTGGCGGAGGCGCTGGCGGAACCTTTCAGTTCCCAGCTCTAACGGGCGCTTTTTAGGCTCAACCCCGTTTCAACATTTTTAGTGAATACCGTCACAGTTCAGAACGAGAACTGCAACGGATTGCGCCGCGATTTCATGCTGCGCTGCAAACCGGTGTGACCTTTTGCGTCACAAAGTGCCGTCCTGCTTGGATTGTGACCGGCATCGCAAATGATGCGTCGCACCACTCACCGCGTGCTCCGTGCAATTGCGCCGCGCCGTCCACCGTTGACGCGGTCTGCACACGCAGTACTGTCCGCCCGTCGTTGCAACTTGGACGGCGTGCCACCTTCAACATCGGCGGCATTGGCTTCGTTTCGTCGTAGTCCTTCTGCGTACTGATTGCCTGGGTGTCTCCGACGCCCTCGCCTCCGAGGTGCGGCTCGAATGTAGGCAGGAGATGTTTGTGTTTCGCCTTCAAGGCGACCATCCAACAACCATTGGGGACTCCATGACTGGTTCATCTCGACGTAGTGCAAGCATCAAGCCGCTGGTTCTCGCCATCACTTTCGGGCTGGCGGCCAGCGCAATCCAGGCGCAGTCATTTTCAAACAACGGCAGTCGGCCAGCGCCGGCGCCCGCTCCGGTCGTGGACGTACGCGATTCCATTGCGCAATTCATCATTCGCTACAAATCCGGTTCCGATTCGCGCAACTCGCAGGAGTCCGGCGCCATTGCAGCCGTGACCGCGGCGGCACGCGCAGGACATCCAGCGAAGCACCTGCGCCGGCTCGCCGTCGAATCCGACGTGCTGCGGCTCGATCGTGCGCTGTCGCGCAGTGAAGCGGCGTCCTTCATGAACCTCATGAAGCTCGATCCGAACGTCGAATACATCGAGATCGACGAACTGCTGCAGCCGGTGCTCACGCCCAACGACACGCGCTATGCCGAGCAGTGGCACTACTTCGAAGCCACCGGCGGCATCAATGCGCCCGCCGCTTGGGATGTCTCCACCGGCACCGGCGCGGTGATCGCGGTGCTCGACACCGGCATCACGAGTCATCCGGAATTGAACGCCAACGTGATCGCCGGCTACGACATGATTGCCGACACTGCCGTTTCCAACGACGGCGGTGGACGCGATTCGAACCCGGCGGATCCGGGCGACTGGACCACCGGACAATGCGGTGCCGCGTCGAATTCCAGCTGGCACGGCACGCACGTGGCGGGAACCGTCGCCGCCGTGACCAACAATGCATCCGGTGTCGCGGGCGTCGCCTACAACGCCCGGATCATGCCTGTGCGCGTGTTGGGCACCTGCGGCGGCTACACCTCCGACATCGCGGACGGCATCATCTGGGCGTCCGGCGGCGCCGTCTCCGGCGTGCCAGCCAACACCAACCCGGCCGAGGTCATCAACCTTTCGCTCGGTGGCAGTGGCCCCTGCGACACCACCACGCAAAGTGCGATCAACGGTGCGGTGAGTCGCGGTACGGTCCTGGTCATCGCCGCCGGCAACAGCAACGCGAACGTTTCCGGTTTCAACCCCGGCAACTGCGCAAATGTCGTGTCGGTCGCCTCAACCGATCGCAATGGCGCGCGTTCGAGCTTCTCCAACTACGGCACGCTGATCGACATCTCCGGTCCAGGCTCGGGCATCCTCTCGACATTGAATACGGGTACGCAGGGTCCGGGTACCGCCAGCTACGCGTCCTACAGCGGCACCTCGATGGCGGCGCCACACGTGGCAGGCGTTGTGGCATTGATGCAGGCGGCGTCAGTCAAGACTCCCGCGCAGGTCGAGGCCAACCTCAAGAGCACGGCGCGCGCGTTGCCGGGCGCATGCTCTGGCGGTTGCGGAGCAGGCATCGTGAACGCGCGTGCAGCCGTCGACGCGAACACAGGCACCCCGCCTCCGCCACCTCCGCCACCTCCGGGCGGGACGCTGACCAAGGGCGTCACGGTCACCGCACTGTCCGCGGCGACGGGTGCCTCGCTCAACTACACGATGGTGGTGCCGGCGGGTTCGACCAACCTGACCTTCACAAGCTCGGGTGGCACGGGCGACGCCGACATGTATGTGAAGCTCGGCTCCGCACCGACCGACACCGTCTACGACTGCCGCCCGTATCGTTCCGGCAACGCAGAGTCCTGCACGTTCGCCGCACCCGCCGCCGGCACGTACTACGTACGCCTCAAGGCCTACTCGGCGTTCTCAGGCGTGTCGCTGGTCGGCGATTACACAACCGGTGGCGGTGGCGGAGCGTCGTTCTTCGAAAACCAGACGGACTTCGCCATCAGTGACAACACTACCGTCGACAGTCCGCTGACGGTCAGCGGTCGCGCCGGCAACGCACCCACCACGCTGCAGGTCGGGGTGACCATCATCCACACCTATCAGGGCGACCTGAGGGTCGACCTGGTGGCACCGGATGGCACGCTCTACAACATCCACAATCGCACCGGCGGCAGTGCCGACAACATCGTTGGCACCTTCACGGTGAACGCTTCGAGCGAAGTGGCCAACGGAACCTGGAAGCTGCGCGTCAACGACAACGCGGCGGGCGACATCGGCAGGATCGACAAGTGGAGCCTGCAGTTCTGACGTCTGCCCGTAACGGGTAACACAATCGAAACCCCGGCTCTCGCCGGGGTTTCTTTTTGGAGAAGGGGAGATGCAAGGCCCCCTCGGGATCCTTCACACCCTGCTGATGGGGTAGCACGCAAGGTCGGCTGCCGCTATTCCTCTCCAGAGACAAATTCGACAGCGGCACGGGCTGGCCGAGTTTCATGCGGTCAATCCCGCAGCGGACGGCCAGCAGACGGGATAAGACGCTGGTCCTGCCACGGGTGGAGTACCACTGTGCACGATGCGGCGGGCACCCGGGCCACGTGTTCGACGATGGCCCGCATTCCACGGGGCAGCGCTGGTGCAACAACGAGCTGGCGCTTGAGTTCGTTCCCGACACCGGGAAGTTGTCACAGCCTCTCACATGATGCGCGTTAAGCGCGGAGAGGGGTGCGGATTGATACGGTGCTTGCGAACTGGCGCGCGGGCCGTCAATGGCGTTCTCCGCGAGGCTCACCACTTGGAGTAACGCGGTCGCCCATGGCCCTCTCGACGTCAATTTCGATCATGCGGATGGCAACGGCGATAGCCGGATTTCTGCCAAGCAATGCGCTGCCTTGCCGCGCAATCGCTGAACACGGAAATTGGCGCAGACTGTCACTTCTGCGCTCGAAACGGAGTGATCGCATTCGCTTGGGCCACGGCAATGGTCCGCTTCGGGTGCGGACCATGAGTAGGATAGGTAGACGCGTGCCTTTCGCCAGCGTCAACCGTCCGTGAGCCGCTGGGGCTGGGGTCTCGTCCTGGCACTGGTGGCAGTGGCTGCCGCCCTTGTCGCGCGCCAATTACAGACGGCGCCCGATGGCGTCGATGACCGAAATTCGAAACCGGAGGCGGTGCCTCGAGCTCCCCGGTGGCAAACCGCCGCCGCCCGCGCAGACACGCGCTTCGACAGTTACAAGCGACGCGTCCTGGAAAAGTACGGCATCGACCGTCCAGGATACATCGCGGCATTTCGAGGTTTCGCCAACGCGGAGGCGTGCGAAATCATGGGCAGGGTCCTCGCGGACGCCCCTCCGCGGATACCGGACTCGGACGGCACGAAATGGAAGAATCTCCAGGAACAATGGGCCCGTTTCGAGAGCGATGAGGTGCCTGGTGTCACCGTCGAGGTGTCCTGCAATGGCCACCTCCAGCGAACTGTTACGGATGACGAAGGCTATTACCGTGTCCGCATTCCCATCACTCCGCCGAGCACGCGCAGCCTCTGGCTGCAGGGTCAAGTCACGATCCCCGGCTCGGCCCTCAAGGCGACTCACGAAATACTGGCGGTCAGCGACGAAGCGGAATTCGGCATCATTTCCGACATCGACGACACTGTCCTCGACAGCAAGGTGGTCGACTGGAAGGCTTCGGCGAAGCTAACGTTCCTGCACAACGTGCGCACACGCAAACCGCTACCCGGAGTAGCGCAGCTGTATCGCAGCCTGCAGCGCGGACGCAGCGACGTGCCAGTCAATCCGCTGTTTTACGTGTCGAGTTCGCCGTGGAACCTGTACGACCTGCTGGAAAGCTTTCTGTCGATCAACGAAATTCCTCCCGGGCCAATCCTCCTTCGCGATCTCGGCGTTGAACCGCAATATTTCATAAAATCAAAGGGTCACGGTCATAAACTCGACAATGTGCGCATGTTGCTGGCACGCTATCCGACACTGGGGTGGGTACTGGTCGGGGACTCGGGACAGGCGGACGCGGAAATCTACACGACGGCGGCGCGTGAATTTCCCGGGCGCATACTTGCGATCTACATTCGCGACGTAGACCCCGACACGGATTCGATCTTCGACAAGGGAGTCGACGACGTCTTCAAGCAAACGGTCGCGGGCGACGTTCCGATGTTGCGCGTTCGCGACAGTGACGCAATTGCCAAGCACCTGCGCACCATCGGGCTCCTGCCGGCGGATGAGGTCGCGGCGGTAAAGACCGATGTCGCGCGCGACCAGGCTGCGCCTCCTCAAGTCGGTCACTGACTTCGTCCATCACACTGCGGAAGCCCAGACGCGATGACCGTAGATAACGTAGTTCCACCAGACGCGAGTCGCAGGCGCCTGCTTGGGCTGGGAGGATCTGCCGTCGTAGCGGCGTTGCTCCCAACCCTGGCCCTGTCCGCCGATTCCGCAACGCTGCCGTCCCCTGCGCCACTCGGACCCTATGTCTTGCCCGACCTTCCCTATGCGGAGTCGGCGCTCGAGCCGAAGGTCAGCACAGAGACACTGTCCTTGCACCATGGCAAGCACCATCGCGGCTACGTGGACAAGCTCAATTCGCTGCTGGTCGGGGATTCCAGGAGCGGCAAGTCACTGGCGGAACTCATGCGGTCGACGCACGGCCGAACTGCCGATGCCGCCATTTTCAACAATGCCGCGCAGGCGTGGAACCATTCGTTTTACTGGAAAAGCCTGACTCCGTCGGGTGGCGGCGGTGTACCTGGCGGTGCATTGGCCGCGGCGATAGACAGGGATTTCGGCGGGTTCGGATCATTCCGCAGCCGACTCGCGGATGCGGCCAACAGCCAGTTTGGGAGCGGCTGGGCGTGGCTGGTCCTGCGCGACGGAAAAATCTCCGTGGAAAAAACCGGTGATGCGGACAACCCCATACTCACGGGCGCGAAGCCGTTGCTCACCATCGATGTATGGGAACACGCTTACTACGTCGATTACCGGAATCGTCGCGCGGACTATGTCGCGTCGGTGATAGACGGCTTGCTCAACTGGAAATTCGCCGAGGACAGGCTTGGGAGCGCTTGAACACCTGGTGTGATGAGCGATATTGCTTATTGAAATCAATTCGATAGGTTACGTTTATCGAACCTACATTAAGCGACACCCATCGACTCAGGACAGCACTGCTCCCAGGTCGCCGCCGATCTTTTCGGGCGAATCGGTCGGCGCGTACCGCGCGACGACATGGCCTTCCCGATCGACCAGGAATTTGGTGAAGTTCCATTTGATGCCAGAACTTCCAAGGAAGCCGGCCTTCTGCTGCTTCAACCATTGCCAGAGCGGGTGGGCGGCGTTGCCGTTGACGTCCACCTTGGCGAACATCGGAAAGGTCACGTCGAAGTTGAGCGCGCAAAAATTGCGGATCTCTTCTGCATCACCCGGCTCCTGGTGCCCGAACTGGTCGCACGGAAAGCCCAGCACGACGAGGCCCTCGTCCTTGTGCTCCCGGTATAGCTTTTCGAGCCCCGTGTACTGTGGGGTAAAGCCGCACTTCGAGGCGACATTGACGATGAGGAGCGCTTTGCCCCGATACTGATCTAGCGACTGAGTCCCGCCCGCAAGCGTTTCGGCGGAGAAATCGAAGGCATTCATCGGAAATTCCCAGCGGGTCGAAACTGAAATCTAGCGCAAGCGCGAACTCGGGGTAATCGTTTCGGCGAGCAACCCTTCTCCCCACATTAAAAAGCCCCGGTCGTTGCCGACCGGGGCTCGATTGACGCTTCAACCAGCCGCCATCAAATGCGAGCGATTAAACCGCCTGCACCTGATCGGCCTGCAGGCCTTTCTGGCCCTTGACCACGATGAAGCTGACCTTCTGGCCTTCCTGGAGCGAACGGAAACCGTTGCCCTGGATAGCACGGAAGTGCACAAACAAATCTTCGCCGCTCTCAGGGGTGATGAAACCAAAACCCTTGGCGTCGTTGAACCACTTGACTGTACCCGTCTGACGATCCGACATGAAACTGACTCCTTGAAACTGTTGAAAACGATACGCGATGTCGAACCCTCGACATCGAGACTGAGTTGCAAGGAGTGAGCGATGTGACGATGAAGCGGATCGTAGATCTACCGCATCGGGTCACGATTCACAGTGACCCATGCAAACACAGTGCGCGCACCATACCGCAAACGCGGGCGAATGCAAAAGCCGGGTCACGTCCGTTCAGCCAAGGTTGACTGCCCCGTTGCTGACGTGGGGCGCAGTCACGCCCTGGGATCGACGATTCCGTGTCGCAATGCAAGCCGGGTCAGTGCCACATCATTGTCTACCGACAGCTTTTCAAACACGCGGTATTTGTGCGTTGCGACAGTCTTCGCCGTAATGCAGAGGCGCTTGGCGATGCGCGGCATCGTCTCGCCGTTGCCGATCAGAATCGTGACTTCGAGCTCTCGCGGCGTCAGTATCCTGAAAGGAGACCCGCCCCCCTCGAAGGTGCGCAGTGCCAATGCGCGCGCCACGTCGACGCTCAGATAGCGCTGACCATCGGCAACTTGCCGCACGGCGCGCACCAGTTCTTCCTGTGG
>JBKJSW010000274.1:0-3598 GCA_046595765.1 Ahniellaceae bacterium | reverse complement strand
AGCGGCGTCGGCGGCAAGCTCAAGGAATGGCTGTTCGGCACGACGCGTCGACAGGGCGCGATCGAGACGATGGCCAAGCAGACCGCCCGCACCGTCGGCAGCCAACTGGGCCGCCAGATCCTGCGCGGGGTGCTCGGCGGCCGGCGCCGCTGAGACGATAACCATGGACGCGCATCCACCCGCAAGGAAGCGTTCGAGCGGCGCGAGCTTCGACGATCTCGGTCGGGCGTTCACCTATCCGCTGCAGCCCGCCGCCTTGAGTTCAATCCTCGCCTTCTCGCTCGCACTGATGCTCGGATCGGTGCCGGTGTTCGGCATGGCGCTGGCGCTGCTCGTGTGGGCTTCCGCATATCGCTACGCGATCGAGGTGCTGGATCGCAGCGCGGCAGGCGCGCTCGAGGCCCCGGACTATGCGCTCGACATCCAGGCCGGCGGTGGTGTGGTGATGCTGGTGCTGCAACTCGCCTTCGTGGCGCTGCGCCTGGTCATCGAACTGTGGGTTGCGGACTCCGCGGAGCGGCTCGCCTGGTGGATGCTGCTGGCGGTGATCCAGCCAGCCGCGACGCTCAACCTCGTGCTGGTCGGCAACATCGAGAGCGCGCTCAATCCCCTGCGCTGGTTGCAGTTGATTGCCCGCGTGGGCTTTGGCTATGTGCTGCTCGTGATCGTGGGCGCCACCTGTTTCTTCCTCCAGGGGCAGGCGCACGAACTGTTGCATGCGTGGCTGCCCGCGATCGTGGCCCGCGTGCTCGCCGGTTTCGTCGCGTTCTACCTGCTGGTATTCAACTTCCATTTGATGGGACGCATCGCCTACGCGCGACGCGGCGCGATCGGGCACGATCTCGCCGAGGTGCCTGCGCGCCTGCAACCGTCCGACCGCCACCACGGCTTCATGCGCGAGATGGAAGTCATGATCGCGGAGGACAAGGCCAAACAGGCCGCCGCGGCGATCCAGCGTCACCTGGAGAGCGAACCGCACACCACCGACGCCATGCACCAGCGCTACCGGCGCCTGCTCGAACAGCTCGGCGACGAAGCGGCGCTGGCGACGCACACGCAGACTTACGCGTCGCGACTGATCGGCGAAAAGCGCGAGCGCGATGCCCTGCTGATGGTGCGTTCGATCCTGCAGCGGAACCCCGCGTTCCGCCTGCGCGACGCCGAACAGCGCGTGCGCCTCGCCCGCACCGCCATGAACATAGGCATGCCCGATGTCGCACTGGCATTCGCGGGGGATTTCCACGCGGCCCATCCGAAGCATGGCGCCGTGCCCGAAATGGCGCTGCTGGGCGCACGCCTGCTGGTCGACCGCAGCTCGGATACACGCGCCGCGCGCGAAGTTCTGCAATTCGCCATCGACCGCTTCCCGGACGACCCGCACCAGCAGGAAATCGTGCTCAAGCTCGAGCAGATCGACGCACTCGAGGCGCGCCTCGTGCCGCCTCCGGCGCAGTGAGCCGCAGGCCACCGCCACAAGTACCCTCCACCGCACTCATCACGCGCGAGGGCTTCGAGCGCCTGCGCGCGGAGATCGACGACCTGTGGCGCGTGCAGCGACCGGAAGTCGTGCGTGCACTCGCGGCCGCTGCAGCGGAAGGCGACCGTTCCGAGAACGCCGAATACACGTATCGAAAAAAACAGCTTGGCGGCATCGATCGCCGCGTGCGCTTCCTGAGCAAGCGCATTCCGGCATTGCGGGTTGTCGACACCATGCCGACGGATCGCACCGCCATCTTCTTCGGTGCCGAGGTGACGGTCGAGCGCGGCGACACCGGCGAGCGGGCACGCTATCGCGTGGTCGGGCCGGACGAGACCGATGCGGTACGGGGCTACATCAGCATCGACTCGCCGCTGGCACGCGCGCTGCTCAGAAAACACACCGGCGACGAAGTGGTTGCGCAACTTCCCGGCGGCCCCGTCACCTTCGAAGTCATCGACGTCGCGTACGTGACGTAGTCCGGGATTTCCCCATACCAGACCGACGCGGACTCGCGATCCAGCTCATTTCGCGTCCGTCGCGGCAAATTCGCGCAGCGTCGAGGATGCACGCGCTATCCTCGACGCGCCACCAGGGGAATCAGGCAATGACCGTATCGTTCGTCGTGCGTGCCGCCGGCACGCTGCTGCTCTTGTCGCTTGGCACCGCCTGGCCCGGCGTCGCCCGCGCGCAGGTGGTCGACTTCCTCTACGCGAACGGCTTCGACTGCCCGCGGTGGTTCCACGACGTCGATACCGACACGTTCGGCGCCGCAGCGGACTTCCTCGAAACCTGCACGCAGCCGGCCGGCTACGTCGCGAACTCGCTGGACTGCAATGACGGCAACGCGGCGATCAATCCCGCCACGATCGACCTGCCGGAGTCGACGTTCAGCGACGTCAATTGCGACGGCATCGACGGCACCGTCGCCACCTCGTTCTTCGTGGCGACCAGCGGCCTCGGCGCGAATCCGGGGACGCAGCAGCAGCCGTTTGCCACGGTCGCGCAGGGCATTGCCGCGGCCACCGCGAGCGGAACGAGCAAGCAGGTGCTGGTGGCCGGAGGCACGTATCCGGGTTCGCTCACGCTGCCGAATGGCGTGAGCCTGTACGGCCAGTACGTCGCTGGCACATGGTCGCGTTCCGCCGCGAACACCACCACGGTCCTGGGCTCCGGCGGCCAGCCCGCTTTGCTCGTGTCCAACTACACGACGACCGGATCGGTGCAAGGCTTCACGCTCACCGGCAGTGCCCCGGGGGCGCCCGGCGAATCGAGCCGCGCCGTCGTGCTGGCGAACGTGCTGGCCGGCTTCTCGCTGCGCTTCAACCGCATCCAGGCGCTCGGCGGCGCTGCCGCGGCGGCGCCCAGCAGCGGCACGCAGCCGCCGCCGGGTGGCGATGGGGGTCCGGGCGGTAATGGCGCTTCGAACAGCAGCGGCGGCGGCAACCCGGGCACGCCCGGAGCGAGCACATGCGGCGTGCCGGGCGGCCAGGGCGGTTTGGGCGGCTTCAACGGGGGCGTCGGCGCGGGTGGGCAGAGCTCGTCGAGCGGCGGTACCGGCGGCCCCGGGGGCGCGGGCAGCACCGCGTGTTTCAGCATCGGCGGAGCCGGCAGCTCGGGTGGACCCGGCAGCAACGGCGTCCAAGGCACGCTAGGCCAAGGTGCCAGCGCTCCCGGCACGATTTTCGGGACGGCATGGCTACCGACTGCAGGTTCCGGCGGCCAGGCGGGCACTAACGGCGCGGGCGGCGGTGGCGGCGGTGGCGGCGGCGGTGGTATCGGCAACTTTTTCTGCAACGCCGATCGCGGTGGTGGCGGCGGTGGCGGTGGTTCGGGCGGATGTGGTGGCACGCCCGGCGGCGGCGGCTTCGGCGGCGGCGGCTCGATCGCCGTGCTCGTCTCGGCGTCCGCGGCCACGATCAGCGACAACACGATCATCACCGGCGGCGCCGGCACCGGTGGCACCGGTGGCAACGGCAGCGCCGGCGGGCTGCCGGGCGCCCTGGGAGCGCGTGGCGTCGGTGCCGACGATTCCGGTCCCGGCGGCGTGGGCGCGCCGGGCCGTGCCGGTGGCGCGGGCGGCTGCGGCGGCGGCGGCGCGGGCGGCGTGAGCGTCGGCAT
>JBKJSW010000156.1:0-7510 GCA_046595765.1 Ahniellaceae bacterium | reverse complement strand
AATGCGACCCCGTGTACCTCGAGTTCCCGGGCTGGAACGAGAACACGCACGGCGTCACCGAATGGGACAAGCTGCCGCCGGCTGCGCGTGCCTACTTGCGTGCGCTCGAAGAACTGTCCGGGTGTCCGCTCGCGATCGTTTCGACCGGCCCCGACCGCGACCACACCATCGTCCTGCGCGATCCTTACGCCTGAGACGCAGTGTGCCGGTGCCGCTGTCGGCATCGGTGAGCGCTTGACCATCGTTTCCGGGTGGGCTCGCCGGGCTGCTGCGCGGATGAGTAACGCACTGACCCGCCGACGCACTCTTTGCGCGGCGCCCCTCGCTCAAGCGCCCGGACGAATACGCAACGCGTGCAGGCGCTCGTAGTGTGGACGGCACGCCTCCGCGACTTCGGCGGCGGCGCCAGCCAGCAGGACTTCACGCCGGGCCGCGGTCTCGAAGCCGGTCGACTCCCACACGTGGGCGTACCAGTGCGGCGCCCACACCCCATCGCTCGCGCGCGGGCCTGCGGGCCACTGCAGCATGCGCGCGCTGAAATCGATGCCCAGCCAGTTGCACAAGGCCCGCAGGTGCGCCTCGGGTGCGAGCAGGAAATCGCCGGCGTCGATGATCGGAGGCGCCGCGCCCGCATCGCGAAGCTGGTCGTACAGCGCAACCTGCTGCGGCAGTCCAATGTCGTCCGGCGTGACGCTTGCGCGCGACTTGAGATATGACGCGACGACTTCGCGTGGTTCGCGGATGAGAAGCACGTTGCGGAGCGGGGCGATCCAGTCCCGATCCAGATGCGGAAGCAGATGATGCGTCATGTGCTTCTGGAACCACACCGGCGCGTTGCCGGGAGCCGGGCCGGTGGTGAGCGCCCGTACCACGCGACGCCAATCCGTTTCGCCGGCGGTGATCACCTCGTCGCGTGCGGGATGGTCGAGACCGGTGTGCGCCAGGTAGTGCGCGTACAGGGGCTCGTCGCTCACCGCGCAGTCGGGACGATTTTCCCAGGCGCGCATCATCGCGGTCGAGATGTTGCGCGGACCGGACCACATCGCGACGCGCAGGGTCGACACGATCGTCTCAGGCAGGACGCGAACGGCAGGCGACATCGCGTTCGACCAGCTCGCGATAGAGCTCCTGCAGCCGCGCCACCATCGGTCCGCGGCCGTCGTGTATGACGCGACCATCGATCATCCGAACGGGCACCAAACCGGCGAAGGTGCCCGTGACGAACGCCTCTTCGGCACCGTAGACCTCGGTGAGGCTGAAGGCCTTCTCGAACACCGGGATGCCAGCGTCGCGGCAGATCGACAGGACGTTGGCGCGCGTGATGCCGGCGAGGCAGTACTGCCCGGTCGAAGTCCACACCTCGCCGCGGCGCACGATGAAGAAGTGGGTCGAGTTGCAGGTGGCGACGAAGCCCTGCGGATCGAGCATCAGCGCCTCGTCGGCGCCGGCGGTGTAGGCCTGGATGCAGGCCGTGATGCAGTTGATCTTGCTGTGGGAATTGAGCTTCGGATCCTGCACGTCCGGGAATCCGCGACGCACGTGCACCGTGAACAACGTCAGGCCGCGTTTGGCAGCTTCGGGCGACGCGCTCTTGTACTCCGGGATGACCACGATGGTGGCGGGACCCGCGGTCACGCGCGGATCCTGGTAGGGCGTGTGCTTGACGCCCCGAGTCACCATCACGCGCAGGTGCACGCCCTCACCGGTCATGCCATTGGCGGCGAGCGTGTCGTAGAGCACGCGCGTGAGTCCGGCGCGGTCGAGGCCGATGTCGATCGCGAGCGCCTTGGCGCCCTCGTACAGCCGGTCGAGATGCGATTCCAGGAACACCGGATGACCGCGCACCACGCGCAATCCTTCCCACACCCCGTCGCCCAGCACGAAACCGCTGTCGAACACCGACACGACCGCTTCGTGACGCCGTTTCAGCACACCGTTGACCGAAATGAGGATGTCGGCGTTGCGCGGATCGTCGGCGGAATGCTGGCTGCCCTGCGTCATGCGATGTACCCCGCGAAGGATGGAGCACCCCGGGTCCGCTGGTTCGTCGGCGCGGCAAAACACGCGGCCGCGGACTCGATCAAGCTAAGCATGCGTCAGCCGCGCGAGCGCCTGGCCGAGTCGCACTGGCAGCTCGGCCCTGAGCGACGGGTCGAGCGTCGCGACGCCTGGCGGCAGCAGGACCACCACGGTGGACCCGTAATTGAAACGCGCCATCTCACCGAAACGGGCGAGTTCGATGCCACGACCGCGGAAGTCCTTGCGACGGGGAGAGCGGCCGTAGTCGGGAATTTCCACGCCGCTCCAGACGGTCTCGACACCGGACACCAGCAACGCCGCGACCATTACCACGGCCATGGGCCCGAAATCGCAGTCGAAATGGCAGACCAGGCGCTCGTTGCGCGCAAACACCCTCGGCACGTGCGCGACGGCGTCCGGACCCACCGAAAATAGCCTGCCCGGAATATGCAGCGTCTCGCGCAACCTGCCGGACCATGGCATGT
This sequence comes from Ahniellaceae bacterium, assembly GCA_046595765.1. Lineage (GTDB taxonomy): Bacteria > Pseudomonadota > Gammaproteobacteria > Xanthomonadales > Ahniellaceae > JBBQNY01. The sequence goes on along the minus strand of JBKJSW010000156.1, from coordinate 5,006 downwards.
GCACGCGGTGGTAGTCGCGCGGACTGAGGTAGACCGTCGCGAATAGTCCGTCCAGGAATGGCGCGGCCGCCGCATCGTCGCCTAACAGTTCGCTCGCCGTGAACTCCTGGCCCTTGGCCTGGAAGATGCGGCCGGCTGCGATCGGTCCGCACTGGCTGACGCGTCCGTCGGCGGGCATGAGCAGCGCTCGTGCTTCCGCGACGGGCATGCGCGCGCCCTCGCGCAGCGCACGCGTGAAAAAAGCATTGAAGCTGGGATACGCGCGCGGATCGGACACGGCCGCCTCACCGAGGTCGACGTCGAACTTGCGCGTGACGGTGTCGATCAGCCAGCGGCTGATGCGCGGCGACGTCGAATACGCGAGCCTGCGTGCCAGCGAGGACAGCAGCCGGTGCGGCAACGCGTAGGTCAGGCGGGTCAGCAGGTTCATGGGCGGGCACTCGTCGACGCCAGGGTGACGATGTCCTCGAGCAGCATCGGCGCGATGTGCGGCGGACGCCACATCGCGTGCAGGTTGCCGTCGGGATCGATCAGCAGCAGTTGCATGCTGTGATCGAAGCTGTATTCGGCATCGGCCTGCGGCACCTTGATGAACACCACGCCGACATCGCGAGCCAGTTTCTCGATAGCCGCGGGTGACGCCGTGGCGGCGACGATGGCGGGCGAGAAATACGTCGCGTATTCAGCGAGCACGGCCGGCGTGTCGCGTTCCGGGTCGACCGAAACGAACAGGTATTTGAGCGGCAGCGCGAGCTTGCGCGAGACCCTGAGCGCCTCGATCTCCCGGAGCGTTGCGAGCGCGGTCGGGCACACGTCGGGACAGTGGGTAAAACCGAAGAACACCACTGTCCAGGCACCGCGCAGATCGGCATTGCCGAGCGTCCCCCCGTCGGCACGCTGGAGCTGGAACGGTTCCAGTGCGCGCGGTTTCGGGTAGACCAGGGCCTGATCCGAAACTCGCGGCGCAGGGGCGGCACCCTGCTCCTGCGGGACGACGCGGGTGACGTGCGATCCATGGCTCGAGAACCATCGTTCGCCGAAACCGAGACCGAGCGCCGCGCCCACCGCCGCCAGCACGAGCATCAGCGGCAGGTGGCGGGGAGGGGGCTTCGTCATGGTCGATCGGTCTCGTTGCGATCGCGAAGTGTAGCCGCCCGTATACTTCGTGTGTCCCCGCAATCCACCCGGCCACCGCGTGACCCAATCGCTGCGCACGATCATCGATCACATCCGTTACGGGGCCAGTCGCTTCAACGCTGCGGGGTTGACCTTCGGCCACAGCTACGACAACGCCGTCGACGAAGCGACGCAACTCGTGCTGCACGCGTTGCACCTGCCGCACGACCTCGGCCCCGCGTACGGCCAGGCGCGCCTCACCGACGCCGAACGTGCCGAAGTTCTGGCGCTGTTCGCCCGGCGCATCGACGAGCGTATTCCTGCCAGCTACCTGACCGGAGAGGCCTGGTTCGCGGGTCTCAATTTCCGTAGCGACGCGCGCGCGCTGGTGCCGCGTTCGCCTATCGCCGAGCTGATCGAATCGGGATTCGAGCCCTGGCTCGGGGATCTCGAGGTGACGCGCGCGCTGGATCTCTGCACCGGCTCGGGATGCATCGCGATCGCGATGGCGCATTTCCGGCCCGACTGGCAAGTGGATGCCGTCGACCTCAGCGCCGATGCGCTCGCGCTCGCTGCGGAGAACGTGGAGCGGTTGCAGACGCCGACTGTGCGCCTGTTCCAGTCCGACCTGTTCGCGCAACTCGGGGACCGGCGCTACGACCTCATCGTCACCAATCCTCCCTACGTGACCCACGCCGAAGTGGATGCACTACCGCCGGAATATGCGCACGAACCCGCGATGGGGCTGCGCGCTGGCGACGACGGCCTTGATCTCGCTCTGCGCATTCTGCGCGACGCGCCTGTGCATCTCTCGGCGAGCGGCCTGCTGGTCTGCGAGGTCGGTGAATCGCAGGGGGCACTGGAGGCGTTGTTGCCGCGTTTGCCGCTCACGTGGATCGAGTTCAAGGTCGGCCAGATGGGGGTGTTCGTCGTCGATCGCGCGACGCTGGTCGCGCACGCGCCGCACATTCGTGCCCTGGCCGACGCGCGTGAGCGCGCATGAATACGTTCGGGCAGCTGTTCCGCGTCACCACGTTCGGCGAGAGCCACGGTCCGGCGATTGGTTGCGTGATCGACGGGTGTCCGCCCGGCATCGCGATCCAGACCGCGGACTTCGAGCGCGATCTCGGACGACGCGCGAGCGGGCGCACTCGCCACACCTCGCAACGGCACGAAGACGACGCCGTCGAGATCCTGTCCGGCGTGTTCGAGGGCGTGACCACCGGCACGCCCATCGCCTTGCTGATCCGCAATGTCGATGCCCGCAGCCGCGACTACACGCGCATTGCGGAGCAGTTCCGGCCCGGCCACGCGGATTACACCTACTGGCGCAAGTACGGGATTCGCGACCCGCGCGGCGGCGGACGCAGCAGTGCACGCGAGACCACGATGCGCGTGGCCGCAGGCGTGGTCGCCAAGAAGTGGCTCGCGGAACGCGGCATTGTCGTGCGCGCCTGCGTGGCGCAGATCGGCGAGCGCCGCCCCGCGCGCATGGACTGGGACGCGGTCGAACAGAACCCGCTGTTCTGGCCCGCTGCCGACGAAGTCGCGGACATCGAAGCGATGCTGGATGCCCTGCGCAAGTCGGGCGATTCGCTCGGCGCGCGCATTGACGTGATCGCCGACGGCGTGCCGGCCGGGTGGGGCGAGCCGGTGTACGGCAAGCTCGATGCAGAGCTTGCCGCCGCGCTCATGTCCATCAATGCGGTGAAGGGCGTGGAGATCGGCGCCGGTTTCGACGCGGTGGCGCAACGCGGGAGCGAACACCGCGACGCGATGGCGCCAGGCGGATTCCAGTCCAATCGGGCGGGCGGCATCCTGGGCGGCATCAGCAGCGGCCAGCGCATCCGTTGCTCGGTCGCATTCAAGCCCACGTCGAGCTTGCGACTGCCTGTCGCGAGCGTCGACAGCGATGGCGAGGTGGTCGAAGTGGTAACCACGGGTCGCCACGATCCCTGCGTGGGACTGCGCGCGCCACCCATCTGCGAAGCGATGGTCGCGCTGGTGTTGATGGACCAGGCGTTGCGCCATCGGGCCCAATGCGGCGACGTGCCCACGACCCAACCCGACATTCCTGCAGGAGTTGACTAGTCGCATGACGCAGTTGAAGAAAGTGGCGGTGGTGGGCGCGACCGGCGCGGTCGGCGAGGCGATGCTCTCCATCCTCGCGGAACGTGCGTTCCCGGCGAGCGAAATCGTCCCGCTGGCGAGCCAGCGCTCCGCTGGCAACCGCGTCGCCTGCGGCGACCAGCAGCTTGTCGTGCGCGATCTCGCGACTTTCGATCCCGCGGGAGTCGACATCGCCTTGTTCTCGGCGGGTGGCGCGACCTCGCGTGAATATGCGCCGCGCTTCGCGGCGGCGGGTGCCGTGGTGATCGACAACTCTTCCGTCTTTCGCTACGACGACGACATCCCGCTGGTGATCGCGGAAGTCAATCCGGAAGCGATCGCGGAGCGGCCGCGCGGGATCATCGCCAATCCGAATTGCTCGACCATGCAGTTGCTGGTCGCGCTGGCGCCGATCCATCGCACGGTCGGCATCCGCCGCATCGAGGTTGCCACGTATCAATCGGTCTCTGGCGCCGGGCGTCGCGCGATGGAGGAACTGGGTCGCCAGTCGGCGGCGCTGCTCAGCATGCAGAAGTTCAAGCCGGATCGGTTTCCGGTGCAGATCGCCTTCAACGTGATTCCGCACATCGACGACTTCCAGGACAACGGCTTCACGCGCGAGGAAATGAAGCTCATCTGGGAAACGCACAAGATCCTCGGGGACCCTTCCATCCGGGTGAATCCGACTTGCGTCCGCGTGCCGGTTTTTTACGGCCACGCGGAAGCGGTGCATGTCGAGATGCGGGCGCCGCTGGCTGCGGAGGCAGCCCGCAAGCTGCTGCGCCGTGCGCCCGGCGTGCGCGTGGTCGACACCGCGAAGGACCGCGGGTATCCGACCCCGGTGACTCATGCCGCGGGCGAAGATGCGGTGTTCGTTGGCCGTATCCGTAATCCGCCAGGCGAGCCCGATCGCCTGAATTTCTGGATCGTCGCCGACAACGTTCGCAAGGGCGCGGCCTTGAACGCAGTCCAGATTGCCGAACTGGTCACGACTTGAGGGTCGGCCTGCGGAGCCTGTACCGACAGATGGCGAAAGGTCCGGGGCAGCTTCCGCCTCGCTCGGTATAAGTGATTGTCGGGAAAAGTTTTTTTTCGGGGAGGACGACTGCGGACCGGGCGGCGCGGCCGTTTCGCGGTAGGTTTCACCCAAATCACCGCCACGTTTGCCCAATTCTTTTTCTGTGATACGGACTTGGCGTGGTGTTATAAAGTCGTTTCTAACGGGCGACCTGCCTATTCCAGTGCCGTGGGGGCCACATGATGAACCGCATTTCGACGCTGACGCTGGGCGTGCTGTGTGCGCTCGGTTGCGGACACGCGGCGGCGATGGGATTGGGTCCGATCGAAGTCCGGTCCGGGCTCAATCAACCGTTGCTCGCCGAGATCCCCATCCTGTCCGAAGGCGAAAGCGTCGCGGAATTGCGCGCACAACTGGCGGGACCTGACGACCTGCGCCGTGTCGGAATCGACACCACCGCGCTGTCCGTGGTGCTCGATTTCGACGTCGCCGAGGACAGCCAGGGGCGACCCATCATCCGCGTCACCAGCGTCGCTCCGGTGCGCGAACCCTACGTGAGCTTCCTGCTCGAGGCCAACTGGGGCAAGGGCCGTCTGCTGCGCGAATACAGCGTGCTGCTCGATCCGCCCGTGTTCGCTTCCGCAGTCGTCGAGCGCATCGCCGCACCGGTCAGCGCCCCCGTATCGCCTGTGGTATCGGCGCCGCGGCCCGCCGTTCCGGTCGCTGCGCCGGTGCCCGCACGGCCCTCAACTCCGGCGCCCGC
>JBKJSW010000146.1:0-2668 GCA_046595765.1 Ahniellaceae bacterium | reverse complement strand
CGAATTCGCCCTGGGTGAGGCAGCGGCACCGGAACTCGTCATCGTGAACCCGCCGCGACGCGGCATCGGTCCTGAGCTCTGTCGCTGGCTCGAAGCGTCGCGCGTGCGCACCCTGGTCTATTCGAGTTGCAACGCCGAATCGCTGGCGCGCGACCTCGCGGCGATGCCGGGCTTTGCGCTGCGGCGCGCACGTGTGCTTGACATGTTTCCGCACACGCGGCACTACGAAGTCATCGTCCTGCTCGATCGCATGCTCTAGGCTGCACAGGTCTGGCCACACGCGGCCACCAGGCGAGCCCCAGAGCCATGCAGACCCAAGCGGAGAAAGCGCGGGCGTTCGCAGCCCTGCACGTGCGCGGAACGCCGCTGGTGCTGTTCAACGCGTGGGACGCCGGCAGCGCGGTCGTGATCGCGATAGCTGGCGCGAAGGCCATCGCCACCGGCAGCTGGTCAGTCGCGATGGCGCACGGTTTCGACGACGGTGAAGCCGTGCCGCTCGACCTCGCGATCGCGAACCTCGAGCGCATCGTCGGTGGCGTGGAGTTGCCAGTGACCATCGATCTCGAGGGTGGCTACGGCGTCGCCCCGCAAGCCGTGGCCGCCACCGTCACGCGCGCACTGCGCGCGGGCGCGATCGGAATCAACTTCGAGGACCAGGTCGTCGGCGGCGGGGGCCTGCATCCGACCGTCGTCCAGGCCGCACGCATCCGCGCCGCGCGCGCGGCCGCTGAAGCGTTCGGCGTTCCGGCATGGATCAACGCGCGCACCGATCTTTTCCTGCAATCGAATGCACACGATGCGGCGCTCGTCGCCGATGCGCTGGTGCGTGCGCGCGCCTACGCGGAAGCCGGCGCCAGCAGTTTCTTTGCGCCCGGCCTCGTCGACGAAGCCCTCATCGAAACCCTGTGCGCGGGCTCGCCGCTGCCGGTGAACCTCATGATGGGCGCGAACTCGCCGCCCGCAGCGCGACTCGCACAACTCGGCGTCGCACGCCTGAGCCACGGTCCCGGCCCGTATCGACTCGCGATGCGCGCGCTCGCCGATGCCGCGCGCGAAGCGCAGGCTACCTGACCCGAAAAACGGGCCGGCATGTAGACGAAAAATCGGATTCGATTGCTTTCGGGCCGACTACCGCTCTCGCAAGCGCTGAAGCGCAGCGGCGAGCGTCAGCAGTACCAGCGCTGCCACACCTCCGCTCGTCACCGCCGGAATCGGAGCGGGAGGCGGGCTTGGGCCAGTCACGACGAAAGGCCTCTCGACTACGCCGACGACTGGCCCGAGGAACTCGTCCTGATGTTCGAATCGCAAAACGTATGAGCCGGAGGGGATCGGCCCCAAGCTCAAGATAAGCGTGCGCGGTTGAATCGGGATCGTAAAGCAGGAAACACTGCTTCCAAAAGCACGGTAGACAACCAAGCCCGCCGTGACTTGAGGGGTTGAACTTGCGAACCCCGTTGAAACCGGGACGCCAAGCTCGAGGGTGACCGATCCGGAAGAGTCGCGCGTAACTGTCACTGATTGGGGCCAGGTGGCCGGATCGGCGGCACAGGGCTGGGCCTCCACGGAAGCTACACCGCAAACCAGAAGGAGCAAAACCAGAAAGAGCTTCATGCGTCTAAAAAGGGGACGGAGGTAATTAAGGCACATTTCGTACAGGGGAGCGCGCCGTTGGCTGATCGCCTCCGCGCAGGCAGAGGACCACAGTAGCCGACCGTTCCGCGCGTCTCGCCAGCATGCCACGTCAGCCTCGCCTCGAAGTTCCGGGCATCGCCATGCATGTTACCCAACGGGGCGTCAATCGCTGCGCGATCTTCCTCGACAGCGCCGATCGCATCGGCTACCGCAGGCTGCTGCACGATGCGTGCGACAAATATGACGTTGCCGTGCATGGATTCGTGCTGATGGACAACCATGTGCATCTGCTGCTGACTCCACAATGGGCAGGTGCGATGTCCCGAGCAATGCGGTGGCTGGGCCAGAACCACGTACAGTCATTCAACGCACGTCATGGCCGCTGCGGCACTCTGTGGCAGGGTCGCTTCAAGTCTTGCCTGGTTGACAGCGATCGCCACGCGTTGAATGTGCTGCGGTACATCGAACTCAACCCGCTGCGCGCGGCAATGGTCGGCGCGGCAGACGACTATCACTGGTCGAGCGTTCACGCGCACGTCGGCCGCGTGCGCGATCCACGCCTCACGCCGCATCCCGCCTACCTTGCGCTGGGTGCAGATGCAGGCGCGCGCGGTGAGGCCTATCGCAGCTGGCTGGCAGCCGGCATCGATGCTGACGACCTGACCCGCATCAGGCGACATCTCGCGCAGGAACGTGCCCTCGGAGACGATCGCTTCCAGCGCATGTTGGCCAAGACTCTCAACCTGCCCGTAGCGTGTCGTCCAAGAGGACGACCAAGAGCCCTCGAGCCGCTCTTGCCTTAATTACCTCCGTCCCCTTTTCAGTCGAATTAGACGGGATTCACCCGAAGCAACATGCGGCAAGCGATGAGCAGAAAGCCTGAATTAGAGGCCACGGTAAAAAAACCCCGGCGATGCCGGGGTTTTTCGTTGCAGGGCGGAACGCAGGAATCAGGGGCTCTTGATGGCCACGTACATGCTGGACTGCGGTGCGCGGCCGTTCGCTTCGGTGAAGATCACGCGGGCGAAAGTCATGT
>JBKJSW010000056.1:0-7651 GCA_046595765.1 Ahniellaceae bacterium | reverse complement strand
GTCGCGGATCATCCCGTAGCTGGTGTCGCGCACAATGCGCACGTGCCCGGGGTCGTACGGCGCGAAGAAGCTCGGCCAGCCGGTGCCCGAATCGAACTTGGCGGTCGAACGGAATAGCGGCAAGCCGCACAGTCGACAGGTGTAGACGCCATCCAGCTTGTTGTCGAGGAAGGTGCCGCAGAAGGCGGCTTCGGTACCGTGTTCGAGCAGCACGCGGCGTTCGCTGGCGTTGAGGCCGGCGGTCAGTTCGCGCCGTTGCTCGTCATTCGGGGGCGTCAGGTCGAAAGTGTGCACGCGTGCATGCTCAGGCGTTGATTGATGCTCCACTCAAGCACGCGACGGGTGCAGGTCAAGTGAGGATTTGCCGCAGCCGGGCGCTGCATCGCGTCGGACAGCGATGCTGGCGCGCGCCGCCAAGTCGCCGGTGTGGAACCCCACGCAGTGCGCAGCGGTGCGCCTTGGGTCAGGCGCCCCGGCGCACGAACGCAGACAGATTGGCCGCCGCCTGCGCGCGTACCTTGTTGCGCAGCAACGGGGACCAGCCCAGCAGGACGCCCGGCGACCCGAGGGCTTGTCGCGACCACCGCCAGAAATCGAAGCGGTCGCGATGGGCGAGGATGAGTCCGTCCTGCAACGTAAGGCTCGCATCCACGAGGTTGTGCACGAGGCGACCGGTGGCGCTGAATCGGTAGTGCGGTTCCCAATGCGCGTGGCATGCGTTGCCGTCGCAGTCGATCCCGCTCACGTCCAGTCGCCAGGCATCGCGGCCCTTGTCCCGAATGGTTTCGCACAGCATCCGCCACATCGCGCCGATCTCGGCGCGGCCGCGGAGGTCGAACACGGGATCTTCGAAGGTGGCGTCCTCCGTGTAGCAGGCCTGCATGCCATCGCTGTCGAGCGCCGCGAAGGCTGCATAGAAGCGCTCGACCAGCGCGGCGGGTTCCGGTGGGGTCATGCTGCGGTTCTCCATGCTGGTAGCGCCGTCCGGCTTGACTGCGTCTGCTGCGGCGACGCGGAGGGCAGCCCGCGAGCGGACGCGTGCAGGTCGCGGCTAGTACGTCGGAATCGCCGGATCCACTTCGCGCGACCACGCGTCGATGCCGCCCACGACGTTGGCAACGTCGGTGAAGCCAAGGTCACGGAAATGACCGGCGGCCTGGTGGCTGCGTCCACCGTGATGGCAGAGGAAGGCCAGCGGCGTGTCCTTCGGCAGCGCCTGCAGGCGCTCGAGACCGTCGTCGTCCAGGGTCGCGAAGTCCACATCGAGCGCGGCGCGAGCGCGCTCGTCGGGCGGGCGTACATCGACTACCGTGATCGTGCCGGCGCGCACGCGCGCTGCGGCATCGCGCGGCAACATCGACGCCACCGCGCGCGGCGCGTTGGGATTGCGTAGCGCCAGGCCGCCGCCAGCGACATCCTCGACCCAGTCCATGACGAGGCCGCGCGCGCGATTGGCCGACGCGAGGTCGAAATGCACGGCGATGCCGTTGCTGTGCGCGACGAGATCGCTGGCGTGCGCCGGTGCCAGCTGGAACTGCGGTCGGAACTCGCCATCGATCAGCAGGCGCAGCACCACGCCGTCGGCGTTGTCGAGTGCCGGCCGGATGGCCGCCGCCGCGGTATCGGTGATGGTGATGTCGGGCGGCGTGCGATCCGGCACGGCAACGCCGAGCAGGGCGTGTAACTCACCCTGGTCGAACATCTGGGCCACGATGTCGGAACCGCCGAGCAGTTCGCCGCGCACGTACAACTGCGGGATGGTCGGCCAGTTACCGTATTCCTTGATGCCTTGCCGCATCGCCTCGTCGGCGAGCACGTCTACCGTCTCGTAGTCGACGCCCATGGATTCGAGCGTACCGATCGCACCGGCGGAGAAGCCGCAGCGCGGCGCCTGGCGATCCCCCTTCATGAAAAGCACCACGGGGTGAGCGGCGAGCAGCGCATCGATGCGCGCGCGAGTGGGGGAATCGAGGCTCATGCTAACTCCGGAACGAAGGACGATTGACGGCAGTCTGATGGAAAAGTCGGGACGCGCGCCGCCGACTCAAGGCCCGTCGAGTGCAGCGCGGGCGGCGGGTGCGATGCGTTCGGACCATGCCCGGTACTGCGCACCGTTCGGGTGCAGGCCGTCGTCCCCGAGTTGCCCACGGTGCGCGGGTGCGCGCGAAACGGCGGTGATGTCGATGAACGTGACGCCGGCGCGGCGGGCTTCCTCACGCGCGACGGCGTTGAAGCCGTCGATGGCGCTGCCGATGGCAGCGGGGCCGCGTGGGTCCTTCGCCGCGAACGCGGTCACGCCCCAGTCCGGGATAGACACCAACAGCACCCGCTCTGCCCGAGATCCCGCGAGCCTCTCGGCGCGCCCGAGCAGTGCCCGTAGCTCGCCGGCATAGGCCGCGGTCTCGCCGCCGCGGTACTGGTCGTTGACGCCGATCAGCAGTGTCACCAGGTCGTATGGAGGATCCAGTGCCTCTGCGTCCATCGCCGCCGCAAGCTCAGCGACCGTCCAACCCGTGCGGGCGATGATCCGAGGTTCGGCCACGGCAATGCCGTCGGCGCGAAGTTGCGCGGCCAGTTGCACCGGCCAGCGCTCGCCGGGGGCCACGCCTTCTCCGATCGTGTAGGAATCGCCTAGCGCGAGGTAACGGACGTGGTCCTCGGTGGTGGTGCAACCCGTCAGCACCATGAGCGCGGCCAGCGCAGCGGCGCGGGCGCCACGGCGGAAGCGCTCACGCCACATGTCGCTGTGACGGTTGCGCGAGGTGGCGGGCCAGCGTGCGCTCGATCCTCGCAAAGACTTCCGCCATCACGGCGGCCTCGGGCAGCAGGGTCAGGCGCAGATGGTTGCGATAGGCGACGTTGAAGCTGGATCCCGGCACGAGCAACACGCCTTCGCGCTCGAGCAACTCGAGCGCGAAGGCGTGATCGTCGAAGCCGGGGCAGGTGTCAGGGTCCACGCCCGGAAAGGCATACAGCGCCCCATCCGGACTGACGAGGCGAAGTCCCGCACTGCGCGCGCAGGCATCGATAACCACGCGCCGCGTCTCGAACAGGCGTCCACCGGGTCGCGTCAGCGCGGTGGTGGTATCGGGGCCGGTCAGGGCCGGCGCAATGGCCCACTGCGCGGCGACGTTGGCGCACAGTCGCAACGCCGACAGCAGGTCGAGCGCATGCTGGTACGCACCGGAATGCTGCAGTGCGCCGCTCAGGCTCACCCAGCCGGCGCGATAGCCACACGCGCGATGCACCTTCGACAGCCCGCCGAACGACAGGCACAGCGCGTCCGGCGCGAGCCGCGCGATCGGCTCGAACACCGCGTCTTCGTACAGCAGTCCGTCGTAGATCTCGTCAGCCATGAGCACCAGCCCATGCCGCGTGGCCAACTGCGCCAGCGCCACGAGAGTCACCCGCGGATAGACCGCGCCGGTCGGGTTGTTGGGGTTGATCACCACCAGCGCCCGCGTGCGCGGCGTGATGAGCGCCTCGATCGCCTCGACCTCGGGCACGAACCGGTTCTGCGCGAGGCAGGGGTAATGCACGGCCACGCCGCCGTTGAGTACCGTGGCGGCGGTCCACAACGGATAGTCCGGTGCGGGTATCAGCACCTCGTCGCCGGCGTCGAGCAGCGCGCGCAGGGAGATGTCGATCAGTTCGCTGACGCCATTGCCGATCCACACGCGTTCGGAATGCGCACCCGGCGCGCCGCGCTGCTGCTGTTGCTCCGCGATCGCCTCGCGCGCCTGCGCGAGGCCCTGCTGGTGGCAGTACGCCTCGCTCGACGGCAATCCGCATGCGACCGCGGCGCGCAGATGCTCGGGCGTGTCGAAGCCGAACAGACCGGGGTTGCCGATGTTGAGCTTGATCACGCTGCGGCCCGCGGCCTCGATGGACTGCGCGCGCCGTGCCAGTTCGCCACGGATCTCGTAGCGCACCTCACGGAGTCGATGGGCGGGGGCAGGAGTGTGCGTGGCGGTCATGCGTTCAAGGGAGTTGGTGGAAGCGCGCGATGCTAGCGAAGGAAAAGGGGGTCACGAAGGAAAAGGGGGTCAGAGTCGCTTTTCGATGGCGAAAAGCGACTCTGACCCCCTATTAGCCCGTATGACCTTTGGACTATGGTCATTTTGTGAACCACTGTTATAGTTAACTACAACACCACAACAAACCGGCCTTTTGCCGGAGTGAAGCGCCAGGAGCGCAGCCATGAACCGATTCCAATTCGAAGAAATCCTGTTCGACGCCCTTTACGCCCCGATGCGGGCGGCCTGGGATGCCATGGAAGCCGACGATGCCGAGCAAAACCTCGACATCGAGGACCTCGAGTTCGAAGACAACAGCCAGATCCCGCTCGACTGCTGATCCTGGGCCTATATGACCCAGGAGGATTCGCGGACCGCTGCATCGAGCGGCAGCGCGGACACGGCGCGATCGCCCGTGCCTCGCGTCGCCTGACTCGATTGCTAGAAGCGGTTGCGCAGACGCGGTTGCGCCATCAGCGCGATAGCTGCAAGCGCAGCGAAGAACAACTCGTACGCCCCCGCCCCGAGGAGGAATGGCGTAGTGATGCTACCGGCCAGCATGAGGGCCAACCGCGTCAGTCCGATGCCGGCATGCGTCAGCAGCAGCAGCCAAAGTCCGGCGCGCTGGTATTGCCGCTGCGACGCCGCCATCAGCAGCAGCAGGCCGATGCCCATCTCGATGCCTCCGTAGAAGGCGCCGATCTCGATGCGGGTCACCGCATCCGCACCCAGCGTCAGGCCCGCGCGCGCCAGCCAGTTGATCGGGTCGAGCGCCAGCAGCACACCGAAGGCCAGCATTCCCAAACCCGCCACCACCATCGTCAACCGCGCCCAACCGGCCACCTGTGCGGTCTGCATGAGTCGTTTCCCCGTGTGTCCGTCAAGATCCCATTACGCACGAAGGTTGATGTGCGTGACATGAATCCGCACTCGGCTGCGCGCTCTGCGCCCCGCACCGCAGGGATCGCGTCTAGAATCGACGCATGACAGAGCCGGCAACGGCGGAATCCCTGCGTTCGATCGGCTGGTTCGGCGATCCCGCCGAAGCATTGCGCGACGTGCCGGCGGGCTGCGCGCTGGCGCGCGTCGTCGCGCAGCATCGAAGTGGTTACCGCGTGCACGATGGTTCCGTCGAGCTTGCGGTGCAGACACCCGCGACCCTGCTTCGCAAGGGCGCCGATCCGCTGTCGCGTCCCGGTGTGGGTGACTGGGTGCTGTTCCGGCGCATACCCGAACCCATGATCGAACGCCTGTTGCCGCGACGCACCGCGCTGGTGAGAGGTGCGGCCGGCGAATCACGGGTAAACCAGCTCATTGCGGCCAACGTCGATGTCGTCTTCATCGTCTGCGGGCTCGACGGCGACTACAACCTGCGCCGGATCGAGCGTTACCTGGTGCTGACGCGCAGCAGCGGCGCGAGACCCGTCGTGGTGCTGACCAAGCAAGATCTCAGTTTTTCCAGTACCGAGCAGTTCGCCGAAGTCAGGGCCCTGGCCGGCCTCGATACTCCCGTCCTCGCCGTCAACGCCCGCACTCTCGAAGCGGGCCGGACGCTACTTGCTTACCTTCCCGCTGGAACCACCGCGGTGCTCGTGGGTTCCAGCGGCGCCGGCAAGTCGACCTTGACCAACAGCCTGCTCGGCATCGACCGTCAAGCGACCGCTGAAGTGCGCGTGCATGATTCGCGTGGACGCCACACCACCACGCATCGCGCCTTGCTGCCCTTGCCCTCCGGTGCCTGCCTGATCGACACCCCCGGCATGCGCGAACTCAAGCTCACCGGTGACGAGGACGTGGCCGCCGCGACCTTTGAGGACATCGATGCCCTGCTCGGCACGTGCCGCTTTTCCGACTGCGGCCACGGCAACGAACCAGGTTGCTCGATCCGCGCTGCGCTCGAGGACGGAACGGTGCCCGCGGAACGCTGGGCGCATTATCTCAAGCTGAGCGACGAGGCGGCGTCGGCGAGCGCCAGCGTCGCACAACGGCTGGAAGGCAAGCGCCAGGAAAAAGTAGTCCACCGGGCGCTGGGCAAGCGCCTCGTCGAAAAATACGGCCAGCGCTGAGCATGGACGAAACCGTCGGCCACGAGAGCTTCCTCCCGCATTTGACGGAACTGGATCGCCGGCTGATCGCAGCCGTGAAGGACGTGCGCCTGCTGGCGGCAGTGAGCTGGCCGGCGGACGTGCAGGACGCGTTCCTGTCGCGCTATCACCGGGGCGACGCGGCGCTGCCGGATGTCGTCTATCCGGTGTTCGACTACACCGAGGTCAAGATCGAGCTCACGGCGATCCTGCGCGCCACTGCTGTGTTCGACGGGCATCCCGTCGCCGACTACATCCATCGCACTGCGGCGAGTTTCCACACCACCACGCTGCTGCTCGAATCGCTCGGAACCGATCGCGTCACCGCTTACTCGATCGAACTGTTCGGGCGGCCGGGTCACGCGCTCGCCGGCACCAGCCAGTCGAATCTCGACGCCGCGCGGCACTTCATCGTGCTGGCCGACGAAGTCATGCCCTCGCTCGCGGAGAACGAGGCCAGCTACGTACTGTCGGCCGAAACGGTCAAGCAGGAACTCGACGCGCGGGTGGTCAAGTTCTTCACACGCCACAAGGTCCGCATCGAGATCGATCCCACGCTCACCGCGAAGGCAGCGGCGGGCCCCACGCGCATCCGTCTGCGCGCGAGCACGGGCTTCACCGAGTACGACTGGCACCAACTGCTCGAGCACGAGGCGTTCGTGCACTCGCTGACCGCACTCAATGGCCGCGACCAGCCGAACCTCGGCAGCCTGGGATTGTCGTCCGCCCGCATCACGGCAACGCAGGAAGGCCTCGCCACCTTCGCAGAATTAATCACCGGCTCCATCGACATCGCGCGCATGAAACGCATTTCCCTCCGCATCGAGGCGATCCACCTCGCACTCGGCGGCGCCGACTTCATCCAGGTGTTCGAGTTCTTCAGGAGTCACGGTCAGAGCGATGCGGACAGCTTCACCTCTGCCATGCGCGTCTTCCGAGGCGTCCCGCTCACCGGCGGCCAGGCCTTCACCAAGGACACGGTGTATCTGCACGGTCTGTTGTCGGTGCACACTTTTTTCCGCTGGGCGCTGAAGCAGCGCAAGTTCAAGCTGTGCCGCAACCTCTGCGCCGGCAAGATGACGCTGGGCGACGCGGTCAAGCTCGAGCCGTGGTTCGACTCCGGCTACATCGCCGCGCCGGAATACCTGCCGCCCTGGATGCAGCGCGCGAATGGCCTCGCCGGGGTGCTCGCCTTTTCGTTGTTCGCCAATCGCATCCGCCTCGACACGGTGGTTGAAGAGGATCTGGTGCTCGGCGTGTGAGTGAGCATGATTGCGACACGATCGTGTCGGATGTTTGACGGGTCGGCGACGGAACACTACGCAGCCTAAACAGGATCTCCCGGATGACTGCCGCGTTCATAAGCGCGACAACTTGAGGCTAGTACCTTGCGCCTCCGCACTTCCGACCGGCAGTGCGCAGCAAGCAAGAGGATTCATCAATGGACGTCAAAAAGGATCACAACCTGGGTGCGGGCACTGGCGCGGCCGCAGGCGCCGTCACGGGTGCGGTAGTCGGCGCGGTGGGCGGACCGATCGGCATGATTGCCGG
>JBKJSW010000353.1:0-4298 GCA_046595765.1 Ahniellaceae bacterium | reverse complement strand
CCACGCGCCGGCATCGTCCACCGGCTCGACAAGGACACTTCGGGCGTACTGGTCATCGCCCGCACGCTCACTGCGCACAACAAGCTGGTGGCGCAGCTCGGCGCGCGCACGGTCCGTCGGCAGTACCAGGCATTGGTGATCGGTACGCCGGTCGCGGGCGGCACCATCGACGCGCCCATCGACCGCGATCTGCGCGACCGCTTGCGCATGGCGGTGCGCGAGGACGGCCGGCCGGCGGTCACCCATTTTCGCGTGCGCGAAAGGTTTCGTGCGCACACGCTGCTGCAAGCCAACCTCGAGACTGGCCGCACGCACCAGATCCGCGTGCACCTCAACTACAAGAAACTACCCCTCGTCGGCGACCCTTTGTACGGGCCGGGCCTGCGCCTGCCCAAGGGCGCTTCGCCTGAACTGGCGGATGCGTTGCGCGGGTTTCGGCGGCAGGCGCTGCACGCCGAGCTGATTGAATTCGAACACCCTGCGTCCGGCGCGCTCGTGCGTGTCGAGGCACCCGCGCCCGCGGACATGCGTGCCTTGGTCGAAGTGCTGCGGATCGACCACGATGCGGCGCGCGCTTCGCGCTAGCCACAGTCGCCCGCGGTGACTTCCGATCTCCGAGCCGGCATGCCTACGCGCCTGCGCGCCAATATCCTTGCGGCCGACTGGCCTGCGCCACCCGGCGTGAGTGCGCTGACGACCCTGCGCGCGCCTGCAGGCGTGTCGAGCGAGCCGTTTGCGCACTTCAACCTCGGAGATCGTTGTGGCGATGTACCTGCCGCCGTGGCAGCCAATCGGGCGTTGCTGACCCACAGCCTGGGCTTGCCGGAAGCGCCGCGCTGGTTGCATCAGGTCCATGGCACCGCGGTGGTGCGCTTCGCGCGCGAACCACCCCCCGCACCGGTCGAGGCCGACGCGGCGGTGACTTCGGAAGCGGGCATCGTACTGGCGGTCTTGACGGCGGACTGCCTCCCCGTCGTTCTCGCCGCGCGCGATGGCAGCGAGGTGGCAGTTGCGCATGCCGGTTGGCGCGGACTCGCACACGGAGTGCTCGAAGCAACCGTGCAGGCGATGCGCACGCCCCCGGACGAACTGATTGCGTGGCTTGGTCCGGCCGCGGGAGCCTCGCGCTACGAGATCGGCACCGAGGTGTATCGCGCGTTCGTCGACGTGCATGAAGAGGCAGCGGCAGCATTCGTCGCCACTCGCCCCGGGCACTGGAACATCGACCTGTTTGCACTCGCGCGTCGCGGGTTGGGGGCGGCTGGCATCGACGCGATCCACGGCGGCGACGCCTGCACCATCGGTGACCCAAGTCGTTTCTTCTCCTATCGCCGCGATGGCGCCACTGGCCGCATGGCCACTATTGCTTGGGTGAGCTGACGCGCCTGCGCGCCACTGGCGCGCGAGTCAGCGAACGCACGGCCATGGATGGCCGGGCCGGATTGCCGCCGCAGGGACGCCTGCTTGCCTCGAAGCCGGCGCAGCTTGCGCGCCACTGGCGCGCGCGTGTCAGCGAACGCACGGCCATGGATGGCCGGGCCGGATTGCCGCCGCAGGAACGTGTTCCAGCCGGATGGCATCGCACGTCAACCCGCAAAAAAAGCGACCGCGCGATTCACGCCGACCCGGCCGCTGCCTGTGGCCCGCCTGAACGCTCTAACGCGCGCAACCGACGCCGTCATCGCGTCTCGCTAGGCTTGCGTGGCGCAGGCGCTGCGGCCCGCCGACACTTCGCACACGAGGATCGATACCGCCATGCCGCGTCCGACTACTCCGCTGGCCACGCCGCAATGGACCAGCGCCCTGCCGATGTTGCTCGGTATGGGCCTGATCATCAGTTTCCTGTACTGGGCGCGACCCGTGCTGATCCCGGTGGCGCTCGCGATACTGATCACCTTCCTGCTTGCGCCAGTGGTGACCTGGTTGACGCGCAGGGGCTTTGGACGCGTCCCTTCGGCAACGTTGGTGACCTTGGCGGCGCTTTCAATCGCCGTACTGGTCGGTTGGGCGATCGCGCGCCAAGTCGGCTCGCTGCTCGAGAGCTATCCGCAGTACGAGCGCAATATCAACGCCAAGATCGCGAGCCTGCGCTGGGTGGGCAAGGAAGGCACCCTCGAGCGTGCCCGCAACGTGGCCCGGCGCATGCAACGCCAGCTCGAACGCGCCGACGTTGAGGACACTCCCGAAGAGGCGGAGGTGCGCAGGGCGCAACCCGTGCGCATGGTCGTCGATCCGGGACCTTTCCGCATTGCGGAGTTCTGGTCTTTCGCCGGGCCCATCCTGTCACCCCTTGCCGCCGCCGCACTGGTGATCGTGCTGGTGTTCTTCATGCTCATGGGCAGGGAGGACCTGCGCGATCGTTTCATCGCGCTGATTGGCGAGCGACAACTCGCGCAGACCACGAACGCGCTCGACGATGCCGGTTCGCGCATAAGCCGGTTCCTGATGACGCAATTGGCGATCAACGCCGGTTTCGGCGTCGTGGTTGGCATCGGCCTCTTCCTGCTCGGCATCCCGTTCGCACCCCTGTGGGGCGCGATTGCGTTCGTGCTGCGCTACATCCCCTATCTCGGCCCCTGGCTGGCCATGTTGTTGCCGCTCGCCATGGCCTTGCTGGTGACCAGCGACTGGTCCGCCAGCTTTGGAGTGATCGCGTTGTTCGCGGTCGCCGAAGGCATCACCAACCTCCTGGTCGAACCGATGCTGTACGGTCGCGGCATTGGCGTATCGCAACCTGCACTGCTGGTGGCGGTCGCATTCTGGACGTGGCTGTGGGGACCGGTCGGACTCGTGCTCGCGTCGCCGCTGACGGTCTGTCTGGTGGTGCTCGGACGCCATGCGCCCAACCTCAAGTTTCTCGATACCCTGCTGGGCGACCGACCTGCCCTGGAGCCGCCCCAGCGCTTCTATCAGCGCCTGCTGGCGCGCGATCACGATGAGGCCGCGGAAGTCGCCGACGCGGAACTCGAACACCGCCCGTTGCCTGACGTCTATGAGCACTTGCTGATGCCATCCCTCAACGCGGTGCGGCAGGACGCCCGGCTCGATCGCATCGAGGACGTCGGCGTTCAGCAGTTGAGCGAAGCGGTGCGCGAAATCGCGGAGTCCCTGGCACGGCACCCGGCCACGCGGAAAAAAGCGAAAGATCCTGATGCGACCGACGAAAGTCTGTTGTTGGATACCACATTCAAGGTGCTCGGCATTCCGTCACGCGACGCCGCCGACGAGGCTGCCCTGTCGATGCTTGCGTCCCTGCTGCCCGCCATTGCCGGCGAGTGGGTCGGTGCGACCCGCTCGCAGGACACTCAGGAACTGCTGGCCATGATCCAGCGTGAGGCGCCCGATGTGGTCTGCCTGGCGTCGATCCCGCCGGGTGGCGTCACCCATGCCCGCCATCTGTGCTCGCGGTTGCACGAGCGTTTTCCTGACTTGCGCATCGTTATCGGCCGCTGGGGGTCGGGCGACGATGTGGAGCGTGAACGCGCCCAGTTACTGGCTGCGGGCGCCGAACGTGTCGACGTGCGGCTGCTCGACACCGTGCAATTCTGTTCGACCCTGGTCCGTCGCGGCGACGGGTCCGGTGCCGTCGGCGCAGCGGTTGCAATCGGCGCGCTCCAGCCCAATTGAGCAGGGTTCTTGTGACGGGAGCGCTGCGACATGCGCATGGACAAACTCACATCGCGATTCCAGCAGGCGCTCGCCGATGCGCAGTCGCTGGCGGTCGGGCGCGACCATAACCTGATCGAACCGGCGCACCTGCTCGCGGCGTTGCTGGACCAGCAGGGAGGCTCGAGCCGGCCACTGCTCGCGCAAGCGGGCGTCAACGTCACCACGTTGCGGCAGCGCGCGTCCGAAGCGCTCGAGAAGCTGCCCCGCGTGTCCGGCCAGGAGGGTCACGTGACGCTCGGCAACGACCTCACGCGCCTGCTCAACGTGGCCGACAAGCTGGCGCAGCAGCGCGGCGATGCCTTCATCGCGAGCGAACTGTTCCTGCTGGCGCTGCTCGACGATCGTGGGGCGGCCGGCGACGCGTTGCGCGCGGCGGGTGTGTCGCGGCCGGCGCTGGAACAGGCCATTGAGAAGGTCCGGGGCGGCGAGAAGGTCAACGACGCCGATGCGGAAGAGCACCGGCAGGCGCTGGAGAAATACACGATCGACCTGACTGCGCGCGCCGAGGCGGGCAAGATCGACCCGGTGATCGGCCGCGACGAGGAGATCCGGCGCACGATCCAGGTGCTCGGGCGGCGCACGAAAAACAACCCGGTCCTGATCGGGGCACCCGGGGTCGGCAAGACTGC
>JBKJSW010000195.1:0-5178 GCA_046595765.1 Ahniellaceae bacterium | reverse complement strand
CCAGCGTCCTGGCATCCCGGTAACGCCGCTGGTCGATGCGCAGCACGGCAAGGTTGGTGAGCGCATCGGGATCCGGGCGAAGCGCATGCGCGCGCTCGAGCATTGGCGAAGCGTCGCCGATGCGACCCTGTGCACGCAGCAAGTTGCCAAGATTGGTCAGGGTGCCCACATCGTCGGGTCGCAGCCGCAGTGCCTCGCGATAGGCGAGTGTCCCTGCCTCCCTGTTTCCGCAGGCAACCTGCAGCAGACCGAGGTTGAATCGTGCCTCGACGTAGTCCCCGCGCAGTGCGATTGCACGTTCCGCCGCCGCGATCGCCGCGGCCATTTCACCCTGCGCCTTCAGTGCGAGGGAGAGGTTGTTCCAGGCCTGCGGGAAATCCGCCCTGGCATCGAGCGCCGCGCGCAGGTGCTTGACCGCCAGTGATGTGCGCTGCTGCTGCATGGCCAGCACGCCCAGCAGGTGCCAGGCATCCGCGTGCTTCGGCGCCAGCTTGACCACGCGGCGATAGTGGCTTTCCGCGATGCCGAACTGGTTTGCCCGATGCAGCGCCAGCGCCTGCTGGAACACCTGGTCGACCTCGCGCTCGGAGGTGCTCATGCGCGAGACGTCAGGATCACCGGATCAGGCGCTGGCAACGAGCAGTCGATTGAGCCTACGCACGAAGTCGGCGGGATCGGCGAGCTGACCACCACCGGCGATGATCGCCTCGTCCAGCAACACCCTTGCGAGGTCCGCTGCGCGCGCGTCGTCGGTGGCAGACTGAAGCTTCACGAGCAGCGGATGCGAAGGGTTGATTTCCAACACCTGCGACGCCGCCGGAACCTCGTGACCGGCTTCGCGCAGCAATCGCTGCATGTGCAGGGCCATGTCGTGTTCCGCGGTGACGACACACGCCGGGGATTCCGTCAGGCGCCGGCTCACCCGAACCTCGGCGACCGCATCGCCCAGCAAGGCCTTCAGCCTGTCCACGAGCGCCCTGGATTGCTCCTGGGCCTCGGCCGACTTCGCCGCATCTGCGCTGTCGACCAGCGCGCCGAGATCGAGTTCGCCCTTGGCGATGTTGCGCAAGCTCTTGCCGGCGTATTCGTGCAGATAGCCCGTCATCCACTCGTCGATGCGGTCGTGCATCAACAGCACCTCGATGCCGCGCGCCTTCAGCGATTCCAGCTGGGGGCTCCCTGCGGCAGCGGCGTAGCCGTCGGCCGTCAGGTAGTAGATGGCGTCCTGTCCCTCGCGCATGCGCCCGATGTAGTCGTCAAGCGACGTCGATTGCCCCCCATCCGCCTGCGCAGTCGATGCGAATCGCAACAGTTTGGCGATGCGCTCGCGGTTCCCTGCATCTTCGGCGATGCCTTCCTTCAGGTTGTTGCCGAACCCTTTCCAGAACGTCGCGTAATCCTCGTGCCTTTCAGTCGCGACCTTCTCCAGCAAGTCGAGGACGCGCTTGATGATGCCGGAACGCATCTGCGCAACCAGTCGATTCTCCTGCAGCAACTCGCGCGAGACATTTAGGGGCAGGTCATCGGAGTCGACGACGCCGCGCACGAAGCGAAGGTAGGCAGGCAGCAACTGTTCCGCCGCGTCGAGCACGAACACGCGACGGATATAAAGCTTGAGGCCGTGCCGCTCGTCCCGGTTCGACCACATGACGTCGAAAGGCGCCTGTGTCGGCGCGAACAGGAGCGTCGTGTAGCTTTGCTTTCCCTCGACGCGATTGTGGGCCCAGGTCAGCGGTTCGCGGAAGTCACCGGACAACTGGCGATAGAAGGCCTTGTATTCCTCATCGGTGACGTCGTTGCGGGGACGCGTCCACAAGGCCTTCGCCTGGTTGACCACTTCCATCTCGCCGGTCGGCTTGCCGTCCTTCTCAATGGCCATGCGTATCGGGAAGGCGATGTGCTCCGAATACTTGTGGATCAGCTGGCGCAATCGCCATCCATCGAGGAACTCGCGTTCGTCGTCCTTGAGGTGCAATTGCACGGTGGTGCCGCGCTGCGGCCGCTCGATGGATTCGATCCGGTAGCCGTCGCTGCCGTCGGATTCCCAGCGCACGCCTTCGGCGGAAGCATCGCCGGCCCGACGCGTTTCGACGGTCACGCGATCGGCCACGATGAAGGCCGAGTAAAAACCCACGCCGAATTGCCCGATTAGCTGCGTGTCGCGACGCGCGTCTCCGCTCAGCGCCTCGAGAAAGCGCTTGGTCCCGGAGCGCGCGATGGTGCCGAGGTGATCGATCACTTCCTCGCGGTTCATGCCGATGCCGCTGTCGCTGATGCTCAGCGTTCCGGCATCGCGGTCGTAGGTGATGTCGACGGCCGGATCGCCCCCGTCTTTGGTGAGATCGGGATTGCCGATGCCCTCGAAACGCAACTTGTCGCACGCGTCCGAAGCGTTAGAGACGAGCTCGCGCAGGAATATTTCCTTGTGCGAGTAGAGGGAGTGCACGACGAGATGCAGTACCTGCTGCACTTCGGCCTCGAAGCGGCGGGTTTCGACGGGCTCGGTCACAGGGCTTGTCCACAAGTTGGGCAGACGCCCGAGTTGGTGTCCGCGAGAGGGAAAATCAAGGCGCGGTAAAGCACCGTCTTACATCAACTCGATGTCGCCGAGCGCTCGAATCAACCTGCGGGCACGCTTGTCGGGCTTGGTCGCCGGCGCGGAAAATCCGGCGCGTTCCGCACGGCGCCGCGCGGCTTCCGCGATGCGACGTTCGATCGACTGTGGCAATTCCCGGTACAGCCGCTGCGCTTCGGGCGCCGAGCCCCGTCGATTTCCGACCACCAGCACTTCGAGTTCGAAGCGCTCCTCGCCCCGCTCGACGTCGACAGCGTCCCCGACGCGCACCGGGCGCGATGGCTTGGCGACCGCGCCGGCGATGCGCACGCGAGAAGCCTCGATCGAAAGCTTCGCAAGCGATCGCGTCCTGAACCACCTCGCGGCCCACAGCCAGACGTCCAGTCGTACCTCCGGCACAACGGCGGCGTCGACCGATGGCGCGCTTCTCATGCGCTGCTCACTCGGCGCCAACGCAAACGGCCGCCTTGCGGCGGCCGTTGCGATGACCGGTGCCGCGCACGCGGATCAGACGCGTGCGTGCAGGTCTTCCTTGATGCGCGCAGCCTTGCCCTGCAGCTCGCGCAGGTAATAGAGCTTGGCGCGGGCGACCTTGCCGCGGCGCTTCACCTTGACCGAATCGATGGCGAGGCTGTGGGTCTGGAACACGCGTTCGACGCCCGTTCCGTGCGACATCTTGCGCACCGTAAATGCGGAATTGAGCCCGCGGTTGCGTACGGCGATCACGACGCCCTCATAGGCCTGCACTCGCTCGCGGGTGCCTTCCTTGACCTTGACGTTGACCACGACGGTGTCGCCAGGGCCGAACGTCGGCAATTCGCGCGTCATCTGCGCTTCTTCGAATTGTTGCAGGAGCTTGTTCATGGCACTCATTCCAATAGTTTGCGGTACGGGTACGGTCGCGCGATGCGAATGAAGCAACTGAATTCTTACTAGGAAACAGGTGGCGCGTAACGCGCCTCAACGATCCATCTTCGCGACGAAGTCGCGACGAAACTCCTCAAGCAGTTCCCGCTCGGCCGCATCCAGCGGTCGCCGCGACAACAACTCCGGCCGTCGCAACCAGGTGCGGCCCAGCGCCTGTTGCTTGCGCCAGCGGGCTATTGCAGCGTGGTCGCCAGACAGCAACACCGGCGGTACAGCCTTGCCATCGACAACTTCCGGACGTGCGTAGTGCGGATGATCCAGAAGCCCTTCGACAAACGAATCCTGGTTCGCCGAATCCGCGTGACCAAGCGCTCCGGACTGCAATCTGCCGATGGCGTCGATGACCACCGCCGCGGCCAGTTCGCCACCCGAAAGCACATAATCGCCTATCGACAACTCCTCGTCCACTTCCGACGCCATCCAGCGCTCGTCGATTCCTTCGTAACGTCCGCACACCAGCAACAATCGGCGCTCCTTCGCCAGCTCCGCCACTCGCCCTTGCGTGAGGCGAGCGCCTTGCGGCGTCAGGCAAATAACCCTGGCCCGGCCTTCCGCAGCGGCCTGCGCCGTTGCCACCGTGCGCTGCAGCGGCTGCGCCTGCATCACCATCCCGGGACCACCGCCGAAGGGACGCGCATCCACGCGCCCGGTTGGATCGTCGGTGTAGTTGCGCGGATTCCAGGTCACGATCTCGATGAGGCCGCGCGTCGCCGCGCGACCGACCACCCCGACCGCCGCCGCCGAGATGAACTCCGGAAACAGCGTCACCACATCGAAACGCAGCGCCATCAGCAATCGTCCATCAACATCCGCCCATCAAAACTCGGCGTCCCAATCGACTTCGATGGTTCGCGAATCGCCATCCACCTGCACTACCGCATGTCCCGGCGTGAAAGGAATGAGCCGTTCGCGCTCGCCACGAACGACCAGCACGTCGTTGGCTCCGGTCGCGAACAGATGCGCAACGGTGCCAAGTTCCGCGCCTTCGGTCGTGACGACCCGCATGCCTTCAAGATCGGTCCAGTAGTGACCTCCGCCCGCAAGCTCCGGCAACTCGGCGCGTGGCACCACGATGTCGCAACCGACCAGCGCCTGCGCCGCGTCGCGCGAATCGACCCCGCGCAGCTGCACTTGCAGGGACTGAGCCGGCGCGCGCGAATCGATCACATCGACCAGCGTCTCGGCGTCGCCGCGCCGCAAGCGCCACGGCTGGTACTCGATCAGCGCGGCGCGCGGAACGGTGAAGGATTCAATTTTGAGCCAGCCGCGGATGCCGTGGACACCGACGACGCGGCCCATCAGGACCAGTCGCGATTCCACCGGGGATTCCTCAGGCAGCTGCGGCGACCGCTACCTTGCCAGCTTCCTTGATCAAGGTGCGCACGCGCTCGGTCGGCTGCGCGCCACGCCCGACCCAATGCGCAACGCGCGCGGTATCGAGCTTCAAGCGCTCCTCACCACCGGTGGCGATCGGATTGAAAAACCCCACGCGCTCGATGTTGCGGCCGTCGCGCGCGGCGCGGCCATCGGCCACCACGATGTGATAGAAGGGGCGCTTCTTTGCGCCGCCGCGGGAAAGCCGGATCTTGACCATTAGATTGCCTCGAAACCTCAGAAGAAAGCGAAGTTGGAGTAACCGCGGACCAGGGGATCCCAGTCGCCGCTCCACCCGCTAA
>JBKJSW010000016.1:0-6472 GCA_046595765.1 Ahniellaceae bacterium | reverse complement strand
CTCGTGTGTTCGGGCAAACGGTTGGTGACATAGATGCGGATTCGGTCGCCTTCGACCGCCTCGATCGTGGGGCCCGGCGTGGTGCCGTTGTAACCCCAGCACTTCGCGCGGCAACCGGGCGCGAATTCGTGCTCGATCTCCTCCGCGACAAGGTGAAACTCCTTGACGCCGTCGACCATGCGATGCGGCAACGTCCAGCCGTTGAGGGTACGCACCGCGTTGTAGCGCCGGTCGCGTGACACCGACGGCGCGGGTGCAGGCGCTGTCGTTGGCTGGAGTGCAGGGAGTTGCGCCGCAGGTGGCATGACGTGACCGCTGTGATCCTGGGCTGACAGGCGTCGCGACAACAGGGCAAGCGGCGCCAAAGCGCCGACGCCGAACCAGCGAAACCAGTGGCGTCGGGAAAGGGTCATGGCGTGTCTCCGTGCTTGTCGTGTGTGTCGTCGGTCGATGGGTTGTCGTCGGATTCGGTCGGTGCGACGCCGGCGTCACTCGGCATTGCATGTCCAGCGTGCGGGTCCAGTGGTATCGGCGCGGGCACGATGGCTGGCGTTGGCATGGCGTGACCCGCATGCGGATCGGGTGCCGGCTGCGCTTTCGGCTCCGGCGCGGTCATGCGATGACCGGCATGCGGATCGGCAACGGCTGATCCGCTCGCCGCATCGGCGCCGCCATGCATGGAATGATCCATCGCGGGCGCGACCGCGCTTGGCAACACCGCCTCGACACCAAGCGTTGGTTCAAGCGCTTGCCCATCATCCGGCAGCCGTCCGCCCACGGCGCCGCGCAGTTCCGAGCGCGCGATCCAGTAGTCGCGCACGGCTTCGAGGTACTCCTGGTAAGCGTCGTACTCCTGTTGCTTGGCCAGCAACAACTCGAACACGCCCACGAACATGAAATTCACCTGTTCCTGCGTACGCGCAACGATGGCCTCGCGGCGCGGCACGAGTTCGATTCGATAGCGCTCGCTGATGTCGCGCGTCACGCGCAATCGCTCGATGCCCAGATGTGCAGTGTTGCGAACACCCAGCGCAAGCGCGTCGAGCTCCGCGCGCGCCTTCAGTAGCTCGGCGTCGGCACGCGCCAGGGCACCCTGGCCCTGGTTGAAGATCGGCAGCGCCAGCGCAAGCGACGGTCCACGCAGCAATTCGCCATCGACCTCGCTCTCGCGCTCATAGCCGACTTCAACGGTACCGAGCCAGCGCCAGCGACGCGTGATGCCGAGCGCGTCTTCGCGCAACACCACGGACTGGCGAGCGGCAGCGAGATCAAGTCGCTGGTCGAGCGCCAGCGGCAGCAGCCCATCGGCGGTCAAGGTGCTTTCCGGCGGTGCCGCGAGCTGTGTGGCTGTGGCCCAATCCGCAAACGCTGGCAGGCCAATCAGACCCGCCAGTTCGGTGCGTGCGCGCAACGCGTCCGCGCCCGCCCGTAGCGCTGCGATACGCGCCGACGAGGCGGCGGCATATTCCTGCTCGAGCTGGAGACGGTTGATGTTGCCCGCGTCGAAGAAGCGTTGCGCCAGTTCCGCAGAATGGCTCGCGGCCTGCGCAACGAGTGCGCGCATCGCCGCGATTTGCTGCGCTCCAACGGTCCGGTACCAGGCGATCTCCACCTCGGTCGCTAGCGCCAGCAATGCGCCCGCGACGGACTTCTGCAGTCGATCGAGTTCACCCGATGCGAATCGTTTGCGAGCGGACAGCAACAGCAAGTCGGTGATGCTGAGCGAAACGCTGCGCGTGATCTGGCTGCCGTCCGCATCGCGCGCATCGAGGCGGGCGTAACCGAAACTCGGATTGGCGATGCGTCGCGCGTCGTCGAGCTCGGCCCGGCCCAGCCCCAGCCGCGCATATTCCTCGCGTATGCGCGGATTGTTGAAGAACGCGAGGCGTACCGACTCTTCGACGGTGATGGGCCTAGTGGGCAACTCGGGCGCGGTGTCGAACGCGGTAGGCATCCAGCGTGGTGCGACACCGCGTCGCATTGCAATGAGCGCACTGGTGTCGGCGTAGCCGCGCTCGCCGGGCAGGCTCGCGCAACCGGCGAGGACGACCAGCGCCGCCGCGGCCGTCGCGGAACGAAACAGGGATGACATCTGAAACTCCTCGGAAAAGTGCTGGGCCCAGGCGCAGCGCGCGGGCCTCGCCAATCGCGAACCATTGCATGCACAGCGTTCGCCGCAGCAAACGATGCGTGTCTGGTCTCAGGCGGTTACACAGCCGGCGGGCGAAAGGGCGGCGTGTCTCTCCGCAGGACAGGCCGCGGTGCGACCAAGACGCCTTGTATTGAAGTGACCGTCTGAGTTGCCAGCGCAAGATGCGCGAACGGCACGGAAAGGGAAGGCAAGCAACCGCACTGGCATGCGGCGCTGTCGCAGCATGATTTCCCGGAGAATTCGTCTTCGCCGCCGGCGGATTGGAGTGCGCTCAGCACTTCCTTTGCCAGGTTTCCAGCTACGCGTTCATGGCAAGGGTGCTTCGACTGCGCCGCCAACGCGGGCGTCGCTTCCTGAGGCTCCGGCGCGGGCGAAGCATGATCCATGTGCGCCATCACCGCAGGCGCCGAAAGCCCGTTCAGGGCCAGCGTGAGTCCAATGACCGCGTGGAACAGGAATCGAACCATGAGTCTCACAGACTGCACCCGATGCGCACAAGTTGCAACTCGCAACAGAAACCACCCTGCGGTGTGGGGCGGATTTCAGTCACGCTGGAACGGGGAGGCGCCGCCCGCGGGAAGCGGTGCGGCCAATGACAATTCGGCGGCGTTATCGGGGTAGGGCAGCTCGCTGGAACGGGCACTGTCGCGAAATCGCCATTCGCAACGGTGGTCGAGCAGGTTGGTCTCACTACTGATCAGTTGGGTTCAGGTCTCTATGGCGCCGCGTGAATCGCACGCGCAAAGTCGTCTTTGGCTTCAGTGCAATATCCACCGCTGGCTCGGGCAACACAGCGCCGTGTTCCAGGCACAGGTCGAAGTTGTGTGCAATATGAGCAGCAATCAATGCCATTTCGATGCCGGCGAAATGCTGGCCGAGACAGAAATGCGGCCCAGCTCCGAAAGGCAGGTACGCGCTGCGAGGGATGTCTGGTGCGCCGGGCATGAAGCGCTCGGGACGAAACGCGCTGGGCTCGGCGAAGGATCTTGGATCGTGATGCAGGTGCCAGATCGGGACCACGCAAAGCGATCCCTTGGAGACAGGGGTCTCGCCGATCATGACGTCGCGCAGCGCGACGCGCGTAAAGAGTGCAGTAGAGGGTGGGTAGAGGCGCATGGCCTCCTTGATCGTTGCATTCAGATAGGGCAGGCGCGCGATGCCCTCCAGCGGCGTCGAGTTGGCGCTCTCGGTAGCCAGTTCACAGCGTAGTTGGTTGACGGCGCGGGGATGCGTTGCCATCAGACCAATCCACCAGGTCAAGGCGGAAGAAGAGGTGTCGAAGCCAGCGCTGAAAAGAAGAAAACAGTTGTCGTGGATTTCCTGTGAGGTCAGGGTTGCACTGCCAGTCGTCGGCTGGTCATCGCAAGCCGCCAGCATCATGTTGAGCACGTCGAGCCTCGCGCCGCCTGGCTCGCCTGTCCGTGCCTCGATGTGCGTGGATATCAGCGTGTTGATCGTCCGCGCGTGCTCTAGCTTTGCGGCACGCCCCGGGTAGGGTAGCCACTTGGGCGGGATGAAGGCCCAGAACACTTCGCGCATGCTTTGTCGGGTCAGCGCGCGGATTGCGAGAGAAACGCCGCTCGCTTCGGCTCGCGTGGTCGCGTGAGAGAACAGCGTGCGCAGGATGACGTCCATGGTGATGCGTGTCATCAAGACATCAACGTCAACGGTTGCGCTGCGCCCAGGCTCGAGAGGAAGTTCTTCGCCGACGCAATCGTTCAATGCGGCGCTCATTAGGCCCACGTAGCCGGAGATGCGCTTCGGTGAAAAACCCGGGGCCAGGATGCGACGTTGGCGCTCCCAGTCTGGACCCTCGGTCGTCAATACATTTCGACCCTGAAAGGACTCGAAGACCTTGAGCAGGCGAGCTTCTCGAGAGAAGTCCGACTGATGGTCTACCAGTATTTGGCGTGCGGCTTCCGGTTTGAAGAAGTAGTAGATGCGGCGGAACAGAATGTTCAGCTGCGCGACGTCGCCAAACAGGGCATGGAGGCGACTGGCTGCACCCAATGGATCTTTCTGGATGAAAGCGAGCAGCGGCAGGCCCAGTGAGGTCATCCTGATTGGCGCGGTGTCGAGGTTTTGCTCAGCTGCCACGATCCTGCGCCCGGAGTGCGTGCTCATGTTTGCTTCGTTCTTGTGCTGACCGCCATGCCATGCATGATCAGATCGAAAGCGGCGAGAAACCGCTTGGTCAGATCGATGCTTGGGTCGGCGAGCCAGGCAGCGACCGCACCGAACAGCAGATACTCAAAGCTCCAGCCGATCTGCGCGGCCGACTGGCGGGTATCAGCTTCACCCGATTGCTGGGCGGCGTGAAACATCAGGGTAAGAATCTGTCGGCTACCGCTGTCCGACGCCACTGCGCGAGGCGTCTCGTCGCCATAACGGGATTGACTGGTGAGGTACCGCAGGTACTGCGGTAGATATGCCTTTCGCGTGGTGTGCCACGCTGCCGACTCGCGCAGCAGGTAACGCATGCGTGACTCGAACGTCTTGCGCGCTTTGAGTGCGCTCGCTCTCTCAGCCATGCCAGCAGCGATGTCTTCTCGAAAGCGATGCGCAACGAGGGCTTCCTTGACGGGGAAGTAGCTGTAGAGCGTGGCTTTCGCAACATCGGCTTCCTCGGCGATCTGCTCCATCGCGATCGCGTCGTAGCCGTGCATCTCGAACAAACCGAAGGCGGTAGCCGCAATGTGGCTCGCGGTTTGTTCCCGCTTTCGCCGCCGGCGACTATTTTCGGAAGCAATGGAGGATGACATCAGCTCACCAGCGACATACGGCGTCTATAACTATACGGCGTATGATTAGTCTGAACCAGTCACGGCGGCAAGCCCGCCCCAGCGCACGGAACCGCACGGAAGGCCACGTACAGGGCGCAATTTCCAGATTCAGCAATCCACCAGGAGATTCTCGATGCTTGCGTACCCGTCCACTGTCACAGCCAGACGCATGCTCGGGGTGGTGCTTGCACTGTCGCCGTTATCGCTGTTGGCCCACGCCAAAGCCTCGACGCCCGCCGACGACGCGCTCAGCGCGCGGGTCACCGCGATGGCATCGATCGGCGGATCTTACGCGCCGACTTTCGCGCCCGATGGCCGACGCATCGCCTACCTCAGCAATCGCAGCGGACTGCCGCAAGTCTGGGTGACCGATCTTGAAAGCGGCAAGGCGAGGCAGATCACCAAAGGCAACGATCCCGTCGGATCAGTGGCGTGGTCGGAGGACGGCAAGTCGCTTGCGTGGAGCGTGGCAAAGGGCGGCGGCTTTGCGGTGCAGATCTTCATCGGCGCACCCGATGGCAGCGGCGCAAAACGCATTACAGCGGGAGGCGAGGAGAACAACTTCCCCGGGGACTTCGCACCGGACGGACGCTACTTCTTCAGCAGCAATGCGCGCGACCCGCAGGGCACGGATGCCTGGATATTTGATCCTGCCACTGGCGAGACGACGCTCGCAGTGAAGAATCCCGGCCTCGGCGGCATCACCGACATCGCCACGCCGCCGCAACGCGCGCTGGTTGATCGCACCGTCACCCGTGGCAACGACAATCTGTGGCTGGTCGACATGGACAGCGGCAAGGAAACGGAGTTGACGCCGCATGAAGGCCCGGCGCTGGTCGGTGGCACGCTCGCGCCTGACGGTAGCGCCGTGTATGTCGAACACAACCTCGGTCGTGATCGCGTCGCGCTCTCCAGGATTGCAATCGACGCCGAAGCACAGCCGGGACGGTGGCACGATCTCGCCGCGCGAGAGGATGCGGAACTCGCTGCATTCGCTCTCGCACCCAAGGGCGATCGCGCGGTGCTGGTGTGGAATGCCGGTGGTCGCAGCGAACTCGAACTGCTCGATCTCCGGCAGGGGGCGAGCCGCGCCTTGCCCGCAGCACCGGCGGAGATCGTCAGTGGCGTGGAGTTCTCCGAAGATGGGCGTCGACTTGTAATGGCGGTGAATGGATCCACACGACCTTCCGATATCTGGCTCTACGACTTCGACAGCACTGCCTACGCGCGCGTCACCGAGACACCGCACCCCGGTGTTGACCTGGATTTGCTGGTGAAACCGAAGCTGCATCGGTTTCGCGGACATGACGGTCTTGAGCTCTCGGGATGGCTGTATCTGCCGCGCGAGTTCAAGAAGCCGGGTCCAGTGGTGCTGAGTTTTCACGGCGGCCCGGAAGGTCAGGAGCGACCCGCGTTCCGCGCCGATTATCAGGCACTGCTGGGGCAGGGCATCGCAGTCTTCGCGCCGAACATCCGGGGATCATCCGGCTTCGGCAAGGCATTTCTCGTTCTTGACAACCACGACAAGCGCTTCGAC
>JBKJSW010000403.1:0-2604 GCA_046595765.1 Ahniellaceae bacterium | reverse complement strand
CTTGCGGCGGAGGATTTCGTAGTCAACTGTAGTCGCCCGTTCCGTCGCACTGCCCGCGGTCCGCGGCTCGACCGAGGAGACGCACCCCGGAAGCGCCATGGTCAGCAGCAATCCACCCAACCAGCGCACACGCGCCGCATCGAGCGCGGCGGGCCTGGTGGAAATCTGGAGCTGCGACGGTTCCATCTGCATGATTCACTTCTCGTGCCCTTGACCCGGCAGGATGATAAGGGCGTGGGCGGCGACAAATGGGTTGGCCTTGCGGACTGCCTGCGTGACCGCTCGGCCACGAGGGCCAGAGAGCGCGTCTCCAGCGCATCGACGCGACGTCTGCGCGCCAAGGGGCGGGGCTTGAAGTCGCTGGCGTGCGCAGCTGCCCCCCTTGATCCCGACCCGTCTCCAGCACGACATGGGCCTTCGGGCTCCGGGTCTTTCCACCAACCCACCGCGCGCGGAATCGCGTGCGGCGCGACGCTCAGTCCACAAATCCGCAATCCGGCACCACGAGGCTCGACATGACCCAGCACGCACGCGGCACTTTCACCATCACGATCACGCCACAACCGCACGTTGACGGAGTCGGCGATCCCAGCTTTGGACGCATGGGCCTGCACAAGGTGTTCGCGGGTGATCTCGAAGGCACGGCCAGCGGCCAGATGCTGGCGATGCGTACCGACACGCCAGGCTCGGCGGGCTACGTCGCCATTGATCGCGTGACCTGCAGCCTGCACGGCCGCAGCGGTGGGTTCTCCCTCCAGCACAGCGGCACCATGACGCGCGGTGCGCCCGAACTGCGCGTGTCGGTGATTCCTGACTCGGGTACCGATGCGCTCGTCGGTATTGCCGGCACGCTGTCGATCGACATTCGCGATGGACAGCATTTCTACGAGCTCGAGTACACGCTCCCAGACGCGAGTTGAAACAATGCGCGCGGCTCCAGCCGAGCATAGCTCGGCTCTACAACCGCCGAAGTCCCGGCTCTTGTAGAGCGGAGCCATGCTCCGCTCGACGTTGAGAAGCCCTGGGAAAATTGCGCGAGCTATTCGAAGCCGTTGGCGAAGATGAGCGGCACCGCTGCGCCCGGCGCAGGCAGCACCAGCAACGTGGCCGAACGCGCGGGCACGTTGTCGAGCGTGAGCGTGTTGCCGCCCAGCGTACCGCTGCCGACCAGTGACACTGGCGTGGCGGCGTCGAAGCGGAACACGCGATAGGCGCCCTGCAGTGGTGACGAGATATTCACCACGATCTCGCGCGACGCGGTGGCGCGATTGAACAGCACCACGTACAGGCGCTGGCCCACTGTTTCCACCGCGTAAGCGCCGACGTCCGCCGCGATGCTCGACGAGGCCGCGAGCGCGCGACCGATCACACGCGTATTCGTGGCGTCGTAGTCGAGGAACAGGCGGAACGCGCGCTCGGCGAGCGAGCCGGCTTCCGGCGCGACCCACCGCGCGGCGAGATCCACTCCTTCGCGTCCGAAGATCGCGAGCGCTTCGGCCTGGGCGAGCGCGCCCGAGGCGCCGTTGTCCGGGCCCCACTTGTACTCGGTGATCGCGAGCTTCGTGCCCGGGCAACGCGCATCGATCCACGCGCGCAGGCGTGGGATGAGCTGCGGGCGCGAGCCATCCGCGCCGACCCATGATTCGGCGACGTATGAAGGGTCGTAGAGCTCGCGCAGCGACCGCAGTCGCCGCGCCGAATCGGTCGCCGACTCGCTGTCGGAGGCGCCACCCAGTCCCGCAACGTTGCCCTGCGGGTAGTAATGCACGTCGAGCGTGTCGATGCGGCGCGTGCCGCCGGGCAGGGGATTCGCGCAGGCCTGCTGCAGATACCACTCGACGAACGGCATGCCGCCGTGCGCCTGCCGATCGGGTCCGTCGATGCAGCTCGGTCCGCTCGTGGCGTCGCTCGCCGAAGTGAACAGGTCGCACCAGCCCCACGTCACGGGGCCCATGACCTGTGCCTGCGGATCCGCGGACTTGATCGCTGCGGCGTAGTCGCGGCCACGCGTCCAGATTTCGTCGTAAGTCGGCGGCGCGGGATGCACGTCGCGGTGTGTCGAGTTCCACAGCATCGCTTCGTTGTCGAGCGCGTAGTAGCGCACGCCACCGGCGTTTGCCCCGCCGTGGCGGCTGACCAGGTGCGCGACCCACGCCTGCGCGGACACGGGCGCGACCGCGAACGAGGTGTCGAGCGGATTGTTGCCGACGATGCGGCCATTCACGCAAAACCCGGTGTTGTTGACCACGTTCGCGCAGGCACCGTTGCCCGCGTCGGCCGAGCACCAGGACGGCGGCGGGTTGTAGATCGCACATTCGTTGGAATCCTGCGGACCGTACAGCGCCACCGAGTATCCCCAGCGCTTGACGCGATCGCCGCGTGGCATCCAGCCGATGGTCGGCACCGTGACGAGCGCCTCGCCGCCGCCCTGCCGTGTGCTCGCGATGAAGCGGTTGGCACCGGAATCGTTGGGCAGGTTCTGGCCGTTGCCGTTGGCGATGTTCTGGAAGAAGTAATCGAACGCGGTGTTGTGCGAATCGCTCTGCCAGTTGTAGCGCGTGGTCGAGTTGCCGCCCCAGCGCCGCAGCGGATAGCGCAGGTCGG
>JBKJSW010000390.1:0-4186 GCA_046595765.1 Ahniellaceae bacterium | reverse complement strand
GCGGGCGCGAGGCGCGTGCGCGCGCGCAGGCCGGCGCGAATCTGCTGGCCGCGCGCGCCGAGCGTCATGCCGCCGTCGCCGAGCAGCGCCGCCGCCTCGCCGCCGATGTTGCGCGCGTTCGCGGTCCAGATGCGGGCGTCGGGGGGATCGATCACACGTGGATTGCGCGCCGGTGGCGACCATCCGGCCCAGCCCACGCCCGGCTCGCTCCAGTCCGCCGGTAACGCCGGATCGAAGCCACGCCGCGCGGGGATGCGACCTGCCAGCACCCAGCCGACGTGTCCCTCGGCGTCGCCGCCAACGAAGTTCTGTGCGGGCAGTCCCGCACGCGTGATCAGCATCACCGCGTGATCGAGGTTGCGCGCGCGTTCGAGCGCTCCCACCCCGAGGTTGAAGGCGCCGGGACGGTGCGCCGTCC
This sequence comes from Ahniellaceae bacterium, assembly GCA_046595765.1. Taxonomy (GTDB): domain Bacteria; phylum Pseudomonadota; class Gammaproteobacteria; order Xanthomonadales; family Ahniellaceae; genus JBBQNY01. The sequence continues at coordinate 3,768 of JBKJSW010000390.1, read as the reverse complement.
ACGCGAGCGCGAGGGCCGGATACTTGCCGCGCTCGTGCAGGATCGGACCCCAGATCGTCTCGCGCACCTGCAGCGCGACCGTAGCACCGCCCTTGACCAGGATCCGCTCCGGGAACGTCTCGACGGTGCGCGGGCCGTCGGCGGTCGCGTAACGCGTGCGCGCGGGGTCGAGCCAGCGAACCTCGACCCAATCCATCCAGTCGCCGTAGCTGTTGGTGAATCCCCACGCGACGTGCGTGTTGCTGCCGACCACGATGGCCGGCGTGCCAGGCAGCGTGGCGCCGCTGACGTCGACGCGACCCGCGGGCGCGGCAGCGTCGGGGAAGCGCAGGCGCGCGCGGAACCAGATGTTCGGCACGCGCAGGGTCAGGTGCATGTCGTTCGCGACCAGCGCCGCGCCATGTTCGGTCAGGGCACCACCGACCGCGAAATTGTTGCTGCCGGGCTTCTGCTCCCGCTGCGCACGCGCCTCGCCTTCGAACCAGGCCCGCGGCAGCGTGCGCAGGTCGATGTCCGCCGCCGAGGGGACGGCGCGCGCCGGTACGCTGGATCCATCGAGGGCCGCATCCCATTCGCTGCCACGCGCATCGAGGAACTCGGCGAGCGCGAGCGGGAGGTGCTCGCGGGCGACGGATCGCGCCAACTCCTCGCGGTTGTCGCCTCCTTGCAGGTCCAGGAACATCGCGAACACCACCAGCGCGCAGTCTTCGCGGCTCCACGCACGCGGTTTGGCGCCGAGCATAAGATACGGGAACGGTCGTGCGCGCAGGCGTGACAGGCCGGCATTGACGCCGTCGGTGTAGGCCTCGAGCAGGGCCTGCTCGGCGGGCCGCAACAATTCCACGTCGCGACGCGCGCGCATGCGGAAACGGTGTACGCGCTGCTTGCGATCCACTACCAGCGCGCGCTCGCCGAACAGCTCTGCGAGCTCTCCGGCCGCGGAGCGCCGCAACAGATCCATCTCGAAGAAGCGTTCCTGCGCGTGCACGAATCCGAGCGCGCGATAGGCGTCGGGGCGGCCCGCAGCCTGGATGTCCACGACACCGAGTGCGTCGCGCGCGACGTCGACGCGTGCACGCAGGCCCGGCAGGCCCGCGCTGTCCCCCAGTTGCGGCAGGCTCATGCGCAGCAGCACGATCGCCGCGAGCATCGCAAGCGCGGCCAACACGAACAGCACGATCACGCCGCGTCTGAGCCATCGACCGATTCGCATCGTCGCCCCCTCGAAGTGCTTCGCATTATGCGCGAAGCCGCCCGCCTTGCCGCCGCGCGATGAGCCCCGGCGGCGGTCCGGGGATGGCGGTGCTGCTACGCCGGAGCGATGCGGTCGACGCGCTGGAAACCGCGCGGCAGCCGCGCTCCCCGTTGCGCGCGCGTGCCCTGGTAATTCACCAGGTCGGACCACTTCATGCGCAGGTGGCGCTGCCCCGAGTAAACCAGCACTTCGCCGCCTTCACGCACGACCGCGATGCCGGCGACCGTCTCGTCGCCGCTGGCGAGGCGTGCCTTGGGAATTTCCATCAGTTTGTTGCCCTTGCCGCGTTCAAGCTCCGGCAGGTCGGCGACCGAGAACATGAGCAGGTGACCCTGCGTGGTCACGGCCACGATGCGGTCGCGCGCAATGTCGGCAGTGATGGCGGGTTGCAGCACGTGCGCGCCGTTGGTCAGGGTGACGGCCGTCTTGCCAGATTTGTTGCGTGATGCAAACGCGCCCAGCAGCGCGACGAAGCCGTAACCGTGCGACGTCGCGACCACGACCCGGGTGTCGTCGTCGCCGATCGCCACCGCATCAAAGCGCGCTCCCGCTGGAGGAGCGAACCGCCCCGTCAATGGCTCGCCGTGCCCGCGCGCGGACGGCAGCGCATGCGCCGGTGTCGCATATGCCCGGCCGGTGGAGTCAAAGAACACCGCCTGCTGGTTGCTGCGCCCGCGCACCGCGACGTGCGCGGCATCGCCTTCCCGATAGGCGAGCGTGCCGGGATCCACGTCGTGGCCCTTGGCGGCGCGCGCCCAGCCTTTCACCGACAGCACCACGGTGACCGGTTCCGATGGCGTGAGCTCGGAATCGCTCAGCGCCTGCGCGGCCTCCGCCTGCACCAGCGGCGAGCGGCGTGCATCGCCGAACTCTGCAGCGTCTGCGCGGATCTCGTCGCGCACCAGCGTGCGCAGTCGCTGCGCGGACTTGAGGGTGATCGCAAGCTTCGCGCGTTCGTCCTCGAGCGAGTCCTGTTCGGCACGGATTTTCATTTCCTCGAGGCGCGCGAGCTGGCGCAGGCGCGTTTCCAGGATGTAGTCCGCTTGCTCCTCGCTCAGGGAAAAGCGCCGCATGAGCACCGGTTTGGGCGCGTCCTCGGTGCGGACGATGCGGATCACCTCGTCGAGATTGAGGTATGCGATGCGCAGTCCGTCGAGCAGGTGCAGGCGCCGTTCGACCTTCTCGAGGCGATGCTGCAACCGGCGCCTTACCGTGTCGGTGCGGAACTGGAGCCATTCCGCGAGGAGGGTCTTCAGGTCCTTGAGCTGCGGACGGCCATCGAGGCCGATCATGTTGAGGTTGACGCGGAAGCTGCGCTCGAGGTCGGTAGTGGCGAACAGGTGCTGCATGAGCTCGGCGGCATCGACGCGACTCGAGCGCGGCACGATGACCAGGCGGATCGGATTCTCGTGGTTCGACTCGTCCCGGAGATCCTCCACTAGTGGCAGCTTTTTCGCGCGCATCTGCTGCGCGATCTGCTCCATCACCTTCGATGGCGACACCTGGTGCGGCAGCGCGTCGATGACGATGTCGGTGTTCTCGCGACGCCACACCGCGCGCGCGCGAATGCTGCCGAGCCCGGTCTCATACATGCGCAGCAGATCCTCGCGCGGCGTGATGATCTCGGCGCGGGTCGGGTAGTCCGGCGCGAGCACGTGCTCGCACAGGTCACGCACGCTGGAGTCGGGCTCCTCGATCAAGCGGATGCAGGCGCTCGCGATTTCGCGCAGGTTGTGCGGCGGGATGTCGGTGGACATGCCGACCGCGATGCCGGTGCTGCCGTTGAGCAGCACCTGCGGCAACCGCGCCGGCAGCCAGTCCGGCTCCTGCAGCGTGCCATCGAAGTTGGCGCTGAATTCGACCGTGCCGTGACCTAGCTCGGAGAGCAGTAGCTGCGCGTGCCGCGTCAACTTCGACTCGGTGTAGCGCATTGCCGCGAAGCTCTTCGGGTCGTCTGGAGAACCGAAGTTGCCCTGGCCATCGATGAGCGGGTAGCGGAAGCTGAAAGGCTGCGCCATCAGCACCATCGCCTCGTACGCCGCTGAATCGCCGTGCGGATGGTACTTGCCGATCACGTCGCCAACCGTGCGCGCGCTCTTTTTCGGCTTGGCCGTGTGGTCGAGCGCCAGCTCGCTCATCGCGTAGATGATGCGCCGCTGCACGGGCTTGAGGCCATCGCCGATGAAGGGCAGGGCGCGATCGAGCACGACGTACATCGAATAGTCGAGATAGGCGCGCTCGGCGTACTCGCGTAGCGGCATGGGTTCGAAGGCTTCGAACGGGGTGATGACAGGTGTGGTCATTGCATGCAAACGCTGGAGCGGATGCGCGATTATCGCGGATCGCCCGCGGAGTCGTGTTCTTTTCCCGCTCCGGTACCGCGGAGCTTGCTCCGCTGCTTTGCGCGCGAGGCAGCGGAGCAAGCTCCGCTCTACGAAAGCGGGAGCTCGGTTCTACAGAGGCGAGGGCGCGGCTATGATGCGGCGTCGTTGACTTCGGAACCGCAAACTTGA
>JBKJSW010000045.1:0-11502 GCA_046595765.1 Ahniellaceae bacterium | reverse complement strand
GGTCCTCGCTGCGCGACTCAAGGCTTAGCCGCGGGCCGGCGCAACCGCTAGAATTCGCATTCCGCTGCGGTGGCCGCAGCGAAGTCGGCAAGGACACGATGAAGATACTGGTCGGCTTCAAGCGCGTGGTGGACTACAACGTGCGCATCCAGGTCAAGCCCGACGGTTCGGGTGTGATCACGGACGGCGTCAAGCTGTCGGCCAATCCGTTCGACGAAATCGCACTGGAGGAAGCGCTGCGACTGCGCGACAAGGGCGTGGCAACGGAAGTGATTGTCGCGACCATAGGCCCCGCCGATTGCCAGGCGCACCTGCGCAGCGGGCTCGCCATGGGCGCCAACCGCGCCCTGCACGTCGTGGTCGACCAGGCGATCCAGCCGCTGACCGCGGCGCGCGTGTTCCTCAAGCTGATCGAGAAGGAACAGCCGGACCTCGTGATCCTCGGCAAGCAGGCCATCGACGACGATGCCAGCCAGACCGGCCAGATGCTCGCGACCCTTTGGGGACGGCCGCAGGCGACGTTCGCTTCGAAACTCGAGATCGACGGCAAGGTCGCAACCGTGACGCGCGAAGTGGATGCGGGCCTTGAAACGCTCGAAGTCGACCTGCCCGCCGTCGTCACTACCGACCTCCGGTTGAACGTGCCGCGCCACACCAAGCTGCCCGACATCATGAAAGCCAAGAGCAAGCCGCTCGAGACGATCGCCTTTGCGGATCTCGGCGTCGACTCCGGTGACACGCTCAAGGTCAGTCATTACGCGCCGCCGCCCAAGCGCTCGCGCGGCGTGATGGTCAAGGACGTGCCGGAACTCATCGCCGCGCTCAAGCAGAAGGGCTTGCTGTAGGAGCGCCGCAAGGCGCGATCACGCAGGGGATCAGGGCAAATCGCGCCTTGCGGCGCTCCTACACGCACAATGAACAGAAAGGCAGGTCACGCATGTCCAAGGTACTGATCGTTGCGGAACATCTCGGCGGCAGGCTCAACGGCTCGACCGCGAAATGCGTGAGCGCGGCGCAGGCCTTGAAGCCCGATTCGATCGATGTCGTCGTGCTGTCGGACGCGCCGGATGCGGTGGCGGCGGAAGCCGCGCAGATCGCGGGCGTCGCCCGCGTGCTGACCGTGGCCAACGCGGCCAATGCGCACGCGCTGGCGCAGGTGTGGGCGCCGCAGGTCGCCGCCATCGCGGGCGGTTACACGCACGTGTTCGGACCGAGCACGACTTTCGGCAAAGACCTCATGCCCTGCGTCGCGGCTCTGCTCGGCACCGCGCAGGTTTCCGATGTCATGAGCGTCGAGGGCACACACGTGTTCAAGCGTCCGATCTACGCGGGCAACGCCATCGTCACCGTGGAAGCGCCGCACGACCATGCCGTGGTCGCGACCATCCGCACCGCATCGTGGCCCGAAGCGGCGCGCGGCGGCAACGCGATCATCGCCGCGGCGCCAGCAGAAGCGACCTTGCCGACGCACACGCGCTTCAAAAACCTGGCTCAGGGCAAGAGCGACCGCCCCGACCTGCAGGGCGCGAAGCGCGTCGTGTCAGGCGGACGCGCGCTCGGCTCGGCGGAGGCGTTCGACATCATCTACAAACTCGCCGACAAACTCGGTGCCGGCGTCGGTGCGTCGCGTGCGGCGGTGGACGCGGGCTACGTGCCGAACGACATGCAGGTCGGACAGACGGGCAAGATCATCTCCCCGGAACTCTATATCGCGATCGGAATCTCGGGTGCGATCCAGCACCTCACCGGCATCAAGGACGCCGGCACCATCGTCGCCATCAACAAGGACGGCGATGCGCCGATCTTCGAGATCGCCGACATTGGCCTCGTCGGTGACCTTTTCAAATTGGTGCCGGAGTTCGAAGCGGCGCTGTGATGCAAGTAATCGATCCGGGTCGGTAACCGGCAGCGAAGCACGGCTGGTCGGGAACGGTGGGAGCGGGCCATGCCCGCGACCGATGTCGCATCGATATCGCGGGCATGGCTCGCTCCTACAAAAGCTGGCGGTCTTCGAGTTATCGCGGGCAAGCCCGCCCGGGATCGCCGGTCCCCCTACAATCCCGTCTCATTCGAGACGTGCGGACGCAAGATCCATGGCATTGCCGGTGTGGGAACCGAGCGCGGAGCGCGTGGAGCGCGCCAACCTCAGCCGCTTCATCAAGTTCGCGCGCAAAGAGACCGGCAACGTCGACCTGGTCGACCACCACTCCCTGCACCACTGGTCGATCGCCGATCCGCAACGTTTCTGGATGCTGGTGTGGGACTTCTGCGGGATCCGCGCCCAGGGCGAGCGCACGCCCGTCCTCGTCGTCAACGACGGCAAGATGGAGGGCGCGCGCTGGTTCCCGAACGTACGGCTCAATTTCGCGCAGAACCTCCTGCGCTACAACGACGACAAGACCGCGATCCTGTTCCGCAGCGAGATGGCAGCTGCGCGGGAAATCACGTATGCCGAACTCAACGCCGAGGTCGCGCGTTTCACCGCGGCGCTGCGGGCCGAGGGCGTCGGTGTCGGCGACCGGGTTGCCGGCCTGCTGCCGAACATCCCGGAGGCGGTCATCGCGATGCTGGCGACCGCTGCGCTCGGCGCAACCTGGTCGAGCGTGTCCCCCGACCTTGGCGTTGACGCGGTGACCGCACGCTTCGGGCAACTGGAACCCAAGGTGCTCGTCGCTGCCGCGAGCTACGCCTTCGGCGGACGACGCTTCGATTGCGTCGCCAAGATCGCCGCCGTTACGGCGCGCATCGAATCGGTCTCGCGCGTCGTCATGGCCGCGTATCTCGACGACGAGTCGCGGATCGACCCTATCCGCCAGTCCGTGCGCTGGGACGATTTCCTCGCACCGCACGGCGGTGCGCGGCTCGCATTCGCCGCAGTTCCATTCGACCAGCCGTTGTACGTGCTGTTCTCGCCGAGCGCTACCAGCGCACCCACCGGCGTGGTCCACGGCGTCGGCGGCACGCTGATCCAGCACCTGAAGGAGCTCGTGCTGCACACCGACGTGCGTCGCGAGGACCACGTCTTCTACTACACGACCTGCGGCTTCCTGATGTGGAACTGGCTGGTGTCCAGCCTCGCGGTAGGGGCCACGCTGGTGCTGTACGACGGCAGCCCTTCGTACCCGCACGCGGGGGCATTGTTCGATCTCGCCGATGAGTGCGAAATCAGCGTTTTCGGCACCAGCTCGAAGTGGCTGGCGGCCGCGCAGAGCGCAGGGGTCAAACCGATCGACACACACAAGCTGCTCAACCTGCGCACGATTCTCGCGGCCGGTTCGCCGCTCGCCGCGGAGACCTACGACTTCGTATACCGCGATATCAAGCATCGGGTGCTGCTTGCGCCGATCGGCGTCAGCGTCGACACGCTGTCGTGCGTGGCACTCGGTTCGCCGTTGCTGCCGGTGTACCGCGGCGAAGTGCAATGCCGCGGACTGGGTCTCGCCCTGGAGGTGCTGGACGACGCCGGCAACTCGGTGCGGGACGAGGTGGGCAACCTGGCCTGCACCGCGCCCTTCCCATCCATTCCCTGCAGGTGGTGGGGCGACGACGACGGCAGCCGCTACCGCGCGGCTTACTTCGGGAAGTATGTCGGCATCTGGTGCCACGGCGAGCGCGCTTCGATCACCGCCAACGATGGCATCGTGCTGGCGCCGCGCCAGGGCGTAGCCTAGTCGAGGCCCTTGTCGCGGTAGTACTTCGTGCCCTTGATCGTCAGCTCCAGCGCGAGGCCCTTGTCCGTGAACTGGTAGAGCCAGACCCCGGGCGATATCGAAACGGCGCCGGCCCGGTCGAGCCCCGCGCCGTTGGAAGTCGCCGCCAACGTTGCCTGCCCGCCGAACTGCATGCCGCTGTCGACGAAACGCGCGAATGCATCCTGGTTTTCAAACACCCACACCTGACGAAAGAGTTTCACGCCAAATCCCAATCCGGCCTGGAATTCGGCCATGCGCATGAACACTTCCTGCTGCGTCATGTTGTTCACGGCGATGCCCTTGCCGGAGCCGCCACCCGTGACCAGGATTTTCGTCCCGAAGTTGCTGAACACCGCGTACCCGGCTGCGCCCTCGACCGCCGACCTCGCCTCGGGCTTCGCTGCGTAAAGCTGGTCGAGCGTGTCCCGCGCGCTCATCCGCACTTCCTCGCGAGCTTTTTCCAGCGCCACGCCTGGGGCTTCGCCCGGTTCCGATTTGCGCACGTGTGTCGCGCAACCGGAGATCAGCACGAGGGCGAGCATGGCAATGCCGAGCTTCGGCGCATACTTTCCGCTGGTCTCCGAAGCTTTCATCGTCGCAGTCCTCCAGTTCGGGTTCGGATCCGGTCTGCCATGGCGGCGACGCTCCACCCTATTCTGGAACGGAGCTTCTCTGCAAACAATGGTGTCGGGGCGGCTGGTAGAATCGAGTCTTCCGTTCCGCGCCAGAATCACCGCATGCAGACTCGCGTTCAGACCCCAGCCGCGCTGATTCCCGCGAATGCAGAGAACCGCTACGTGGTGACCGCGGCGGATCTGCCACTGGCCTGTCCCATGCCGGGGATGACCCTCTGGAACTCGCACCCACGCGTGTACCTGCCGGTGGCCGAATGCGGCGACGCGAAATGTCCGTATTGCGGCGCGGTGTATGTACTCCAGCGCTAGCAACCATTGACGGCACGGCTCACGGTCCTGCAGTTGCTTCCAGCGCTCGGTCACGGCGGCGTGGAGCAATCCACGCTCGAGATCGCCGCGGCGCTCACCGCTGCGGGTCACCGCGCGCTGGTGGCGAGCCGCGGTGGCGCGTTGCTGCCCGCCCTCCGCGCGGCCGGCGCAGAACACATCGATCTCGACATCGGGCGCAAGTCGCTGCTGTCGCTGCGTCACGTGGGATCGCTGCGGCGACTGATCGCACGAGAGAACGTCGACGTCGTGCACGCGCGCTCCCGATTGCCGGCCTGGCTGGGCTGGCTCGCACTGCGCGGAGCACGCCCGCGCACGCAGGCGGGCCGCGCGCGTTTCGTCACCACGGTGCACGGGTTCAACTCACCGGGTGGCTACAGCGCGATCATGACGCGCGGCGAACGCGTCATCTGCGTTTCGGCGGCGGTACGCGACTACGTGCTGCGTCACTATCCGGGGCTCGACCGCAGCGTAGTGCGCGTGATCCCGCGCGGCATCGATCAGCGACTTTTTGTGCTCGCGCCGGACGTCCTGGCCCGGCTCCGCGCCGAGGTGCACGCCCGCCATCCGGTGCTGGCTGGCCGATGCGTGCTGACATTGCCGGCACGCGCGACCCGGCTCAAGGGGCACTACGATGCCATCGCGCTGGTGGCCGGGCTGGCGGAACAGGGCCGCGACGTGGCGCTGTGGCTGGCGGGTGCCGACGATCCCGACCGGCCACGTTATGTCAACGAACTGCGCGCCCGCGTGCAGGCGTCCGGCATGACCGACCGCGTCGCAATCACGTCGCCACTTGCCGATCGCGCTGCCCTGTACGCGGCCAGCGACGTGGTGCTACAGCTCTCGCGGCAACCCGAGGCTTTCGGCCGTACCGTGATCGAGGCGCTGGCAGCCGGTCGGCCCGTGCTGGGGTACGCCCATGGCGGCGTTGGCGAGTTGCTGGCAACGCACTATCCGGCAGGCGTGATCGCGGTGGGCGACGGCGACCTCCTGCGTGCACGCGCCGCGGCCCTGTTCGACAACCCCGCCCCCCCTAGCATTACCGGCAGCTTGCCCTCGCTGGCGGCGATGCAGCAGGCTACCCTCGATGTCTATGCCGATCTCAGCTGCTGACGCGCGCCGGAATCCACTGCTGGAAGGCGGCGCCTCGCCGGCGCGCGCCGTGGGCTGCTACGCCTTTGTGTCGGTACTGGTGCTGCTGCCGTTCGGGCGTAGCAGCGAGGCCGGCGTGCTGCTGCTGCTGGTGCTCGGGGGTTGGCTCCTTTCGTATCGCGTGCCGCTCGGCCGCAGCGATGCCACGCGCTTTCTGCTGACACTGTTCGCCTGCTGGTGGGTTCCCCAGCTCATCTCCGCAATCGATGCGGTTGCGCCCGCGAAGACCTGGCCGGCGCTGCTGGTCGCACTGCGACTGCTGCCCGTGGCGATCGTGGCGGCATGGGCGCTGGGCGATGCCGACTGGCGCGAGCGCGTCGCGATCGTCATGGCCGCCATCGTCGCGATCTGGACGCTCGACGCGCTCGTGCAAAGCGTGCTGGGCGTGGGTCTGCGCGGCCATCTGGGCAGCGATCGCGTGAGTGGGATTTTCGGCGACACCAACCTCAAGCTCGGTCCCATCCTCGCCATCCTCACGCCGTGGCCGCTGCACGTCGCGCTCGAACGCTGGGGCCGTCGCGCGGCGATCGCGGTGTGGGTGCCGATCGCCATCGCCGTCCTGCTCGCCGGGACGCGGGGTGGCTGGGTTGCGTTCGGGATGGTCAGCGTCGCCTTCGCATGGCGGCTCGCGCCGCGTCGGCGCGACCTCGCCTGGATAACGGTGGTGCTGTTGATGGCGCTGGTGGCGTTCGGGGCGGTGGCGATGCGTACTTCCACGCTGTTCGCCGAGCGCATCGATCGCACCCTGCGCGCCGTCGATGGCAACAGCGAAGACTACGACTACGCGCTGGCGGGACGCCTGCCGATCTGGCTCAACGCCATCGCGATGGCGAAGGACCATCCGATCAACGGCGTCGGCATGCGCGGCTTCCGTTACGCCTATCCGGAATACGCTCCGCCCGACGATCCCTGGCTCGATGCAGCAGGGACGCAAGGCGCCAACCATCCACACCAACTGGTGCTTGAGACCGCTGCCGAGACGGGAGCGTTTGGCGTGCTGGGATGGCTGCTGATGGTCGGACTGGCGGTGCGTGCGTGGCTCAGGGCCTTGCCGCCCGCTCGACACGCCGCGTGGCCCGCGGGCGTGGCGCTGCTCGCCATGTGCTGGCCGTTCAACACGCACTTCGCGTTCTACTCGAGCTTCTGGGGATTGCTGTCCTGGTGGCTGGTGGCCTACTACGCGGCGGCGGTCACGCGGGCGCCGCTGCCGGTCCCGCCACCGTTGCCGGTCCCTGATGGCACGTGAACCGTTGTCGGTCGTCGTGACCGCGTTCAACAGCGCGGCCACGCTCGAACGCTGCCTCGACAGCGTCGATTGGGCCGACGACCTGTTCGTGCTCGACTCCGGCAGTACCGATGCGACGCCCGCGATCGCGGGAAAATTCGGCGCGCGCGTCGAGGTGCAGGCGTTCCGCGGTTACGCGCGCCAGAAACAGGACGCGATCGATCGCGCACGTCATGCGTGGGTGCTACTGCTGGATTCGGACGAGGCACTTGCCGACGGCGCGCGCGCGATCATCGAAGCGGCGCTCGAGAATCCCGCGGCGAACGGATTCACCCTGCCCCGTCGCGAGCACGTGTTCTGGCGCCTTGCCCATCGCGGCATCCGCCAGGACCGTTTCCTGCGATTGTTCGATCGCCGCGCGACGAGGATGAGCAGCGACCCCGTCCACGAATCGCCGGTCTGCAGCGGGCGCGTCGCGAACCTCGATGCGCAGCTCCTGCACTGGGGCCAGCCGGACATCGCAACCAAGGTGGACAAGCTCAACCGCTATTCGACACTCGCCGCCGAAGACGACGCGCAGCCGCGCGGCGCGAATGGCCTGCGCATGCTGTGGTACCCGGCCTTCGTGTTCTGGCGACAGTACCTGTTCAAGCGCCACTTCCTCAACGGCTGGGCGGGCTTCGTTGCCGCACGCAGCATGGCGTTCTACGCGCTCATGAAAGACGCAAAGCGCCTTGAACGGCGCGTTCGCCGCAACCAAAAAGGGGACGGAGGGGATTAATTCGCGAATTAATTCCCTCCGTCCCCTTTTTGACGCTTTTCGGGCGCGTCGACGGACGGATCGCCGTAACGCGGCGCGACGCCGGCAGGCCTGCGCTTGAAGCGCGCGTGCACCCACAGGTAATCCTCGGGTGATGCCCTGACCAACGCTTCGATCGCGGCGTTGACGGCGCTGGTGTCGCGTACCGCGTCGTCGCTCGGCACCCCCGGCAGCGCGGGGCCGATAGCGAGGTCGAACCCGTTGTCGTCGGCGCGTCTGCGGTGTCCGAAGGCCATCACCTGGGCGTTGCCGAGACGGGCGAGGTGATGCGTTGCGGGCGTCGTCGCGGCAGCCTGGCCGAAGAACGGCGCGAATACGAAATCGCGGCCGCGCATGTCCTGGTCGGGCGCGTACCAGAGCACGCCGCCCTGTCGAAGGTGGCGCACCGCCGGCCGCACTTCATCGCGCTCGAACATGGCTACCGCATAGCGCGCGCGTCCACGTCGCACCGCCCATTCGATCACGGGATCCTCGTAGGCGCGATACAGGCCGGCGAGCGGAACGCGCGTGGCCAGCAGGCGTCCGCAGAGTTCCAGTGACATGAAATGCCCCGACACGAGGATCACGCCCTTGCCAGCCGCGTGCGCCCGTTCCAGCTGCTCGAGCCCCGCGATGCGCGTGGTGGTGTCGAAGCGCGCGACCGAACCCCACCATGCACGCATGAATTCGAATAGCCCGATGCCGAGCTCGCGATAGGAGTCCCGCAGCAACTGCTCGCGCCCCCGCGCATCCAGCTCCGGAAAGCACAATTCGAGATTGCGGCGCGCGATGCGCCGGCGCTGGTTTGGGATGCGATGTGCGAGCGCACCAAGTGCGCGGCCGAGGCCGCGTTGCAGTGTCCACGGCAACCGCGCGAGCGCCGCCATGGATGCGACTGCGCACCACATCGGCCAGTGCCGCGGGTGCCACAGCGCACGTGGCGGCATCGAGGGCATGTGCCGCATGATACGTGCAGGGCGACAGCGTTCCACGAGGCCGCGGTCGGGCCTGCCCTGCTTCCCTCGTCTGGTGGCGGCGACACAAGCGGCCGCGGCGTGGCGCAGGGGTTGGGCTATCCTCGAACCATCCCAACGGCACGACGACGCGATCCGGCATGCGCACGCTGTACACGCTGGTCATGTACCTGATGACCCCGGTGATCCTGTTTCGCCTCGCGTGGCGCGGCCTGCGCTATCGCGAGTACTTCTCGCGCTGGCGCGAGCGCTTCGGCTATTTCCCGTCGCCGCAGCTCGATGGGCCGATCCTCGTGCACGCGGTCTCCGTGGGCGAATTCAACGCCGCGGTGCCGCTGATCGAAGCGCTGATGCAGAAGTACTCGGAGCGCCGGTTCGTGATCACCACGATCACTCCGACCGGGTCGGAGCGCGTGCTCGCGCAGTTCGGCGACCGCGTGTTCCATGTGTACCTGCCGTACGACCTGCCCGGGGCGGTCAAGCGTTTCCTCGACCGCGTGCGGCCGAGTCTGGCGGTCGTCATGGAAACCGAAATCTGGCCGAACCTGTTCATCGCATTTCGCGAACGCGGCATTCCAAACGTGCTCGCCAACGCACGCCTGTCGCAGCGTTCCCTGCTGCGTTACCGGCCGGTGGCCTCGCTGGCGAAACGTGCCTTGCGCTGCTGCACGTTCGTGTCCGCGCAGTCGCGTACCGACGCCCGCCGATTGTTGCGCCTCGGCGCTGACCCGGAGCGGCTCTCGATAGCGGGCAACATCAAGTTCGACCTGGTGGTGCCCGCGTCGCTCGCCGAGCAGGGGGTCGGGCTGCGCGAGGTTTGGGGCGCGGAACGTCCGGTCTGGATCGCGGCGAGTACGCACGAGGGCGAGGACGAACCCGTCCTGCGGGCACACCTCGACGTGCTGCGCAGGCTGCCCCACGCGCTGCTCCTGATCGCGCCGCGGCACCCCGAACGCTTCCGCTCGGTGCTGGCGCTCGCGCAGGAGCTCGGGCTCGCGTGCCGCGTGCGCACCGAACATGCGCAGCCCCGGCACGACACGCAATGCTTCGTGATCGACACGATGGGCGAACTGCTGGCCTATTTCGCGGCCAGCGACGTCGCGTTCGTCGCGGGGTCGCTGGCGCCCATCGGCGGACACAACGTGCTGGAGCCGGCAGTGCTCGGCAAGCCGGTGGTCGTGGGGCCGAACACGTTCAATTTTGGCGAGGTCACCGAGTTGCTGATCGACGCGGGCGCCGCGGTGCGCGTCGGCAACGGCGCCGAACTCGCGCCGGCGATCCAGGACCTGCTGGTGGACCACGGCGCGCGCGCGCGCATGAGCCGCGCAGCGCTTGAAGTCGTCATCCGCGAGCGGGGTGCCGTCGCGCGCACCATGACGCTGGTCGCCGCAGCAATGAGCGAGGAGCGAAAAAGCGAAAAGGGGACGGAGGGAATTAAGTAGCAACTTAATTCCCTCTGTCCCCTTTTTACTTTTTTAACTACTCGCGCGGATCGCGGGTCGGTGCGGGCTCGGGGGACTCGTCTTCGGCCGAATCCTGTCCCGGTCGAGCGTCCACCGCAGTGTCCGGAGATTCGGCATCCACCGAAGACGCGTCTTCCGCGTCGCGGCGGGTGGGATCGGGGATCAGCACCGGCTTGCGCTCGTCCGTGAGCAGCGCGTTGACCTCGGCCAGATCGGCGCGCTCGATGTCACCGGCATTCTGCTTGAGCCGCAACCCGTTGACGATGTAGTTGTGACGCGCCTGCGAATAGTCGCGCTGCGCCTGGAACAACTGGCGCTGCGCGATCAGGAGGTCGACGATGGTGCGCGTGCCGACTTCGTAGCCGGCCTGCACCGCCTCGAGCGCCGACGTCGCTGAGAACACCGCCTGCCGGCGTGCCTCGATCTCGGAGACGCCACCGGCGATCGCGCGATAAGAGAATCGCGTCTGCCGGACCACGCTGCGTTCGGTCTGTTCGAGCACGTCACGCGCCGCGTCGCGGTCATGCACGGCGCGGCGCGCGTTGGCGCTGACCAGGCCGCCCGAGAAAATCGGCACGGTGAGCTGGATGCCGACCGTGCCGTTGGCGCTGGTGCTCTCGCTGTTGGTGCTGAAGAATCCACCGCGGTTGCCGCTCGACGTGTTGTCGAGGTAATTCGCCGTCAGGTCGAGCGTCGGCAAGTGCCCTGCGCGCGCCGTGGCGATGTTCTGCTCCGCGGCCGCGACGGCGAAGTGCTGCGCAGCGATCTGCGGATTCTGCTTGCGCGCGTTCTCTACCCACGCTTCCAGTTCCGGCGGTTGTGGGGGCTGCAGCGGCAGCTGTTCGCGCAGCGCCTTGATGGAGTCCACGGTCGCACCGATGATTTCGGTCAGTGCTTCCTCGGCATCCTCACGGGCATTTTCCGCCAGCACGACCGCCGCCGTCGCCGCATCGCGCTGAGCCTGGGCTTCATTGACATCGGTGATGGCCGCGAGGCCGACCTCGAAGCGCTGCTGTGCCTGGTCGAACTGGCGGCCGAGTGCCGTCGCTTCGGCGTTCGAAAACGCCAGTGTGTCTTCCGCTGTCAGGACGTTGAAGTAGGCCTCCGCGACGCGTACATAAAGGGCGTCTTCAGCCTGCTGGTGCAGCGCATCGCCCTGCGCGGCCAGCGCGCGCGAGCCGCGCAGCCGCGTGTAGTTGGCCCAGTCGAATACGCTCTGTCGCAGCTGGATGCCG
>JBKJSW010000260.1:0-3210 GCA_046595765.1 Ahniellaceae bacterium | reverse complement strand
TGCTGACGCCGCGTGTGCGGCCTTTGCTGGCTCAGGTGACCACGTTCACGGTGGCGCATTCCGTGTCGCTCGCCCTCGCGATGTTCGGACTGGTCTCAGTGCCCTCTTCCGTTGTCGAACCGCTGATCGCCCTGTCTATTGTCTATGTCGGCATCGAAAACCTGCTGCAGCGGGATTTGACCACACGGCGGCTGTGGCTTGTCGGGATGTTCGGCTTGCTGCACGGCTTGGGCTTTGCGGGAGTCCTCACCGACATCTCCCTGCCGGAGCAGCAGTGGCTGACCGCGCTCGCGGGCTTCAACCTGGGCGTTGAAGCTGGTCAGTTGGCGGTACTCGCGATGGCGGGGATCGCGTGGCATACCTGGTCGCGGTGGATCTCCGACGTGGAGGTCTGGCCTCGACGTTCGGTGTCGGCGGGGATCGCCGTGATGGGCGCATTCTGGACGATCACGCGTCTCCACAGCGCGTTTCCGTAACGCGCGTGCCTACATCGTGCGTCGGCGAGCCATGGCGCCGCCCACTGCAGCGAGTACGGCAACGTCGTCGAACGGTTTGTCGATATGCGCGTCGAACCCTGCGGACTGGGTCCGGAGATGATCGGCACTGCTCGCAAGGCCTGAAACAGCAATGACCGGCGGGTACGTGCCGCAGTGCGGAAGCAGGTGCAGTTCCCTGAGAAACTCGTAGCCGTCCATACGCGGCATGCGAAGGTCGCACAGGACCACGTCGAACGCGCCGGTCGCCACTCGCCCCAGCGCGTCGAGTCCGTCACTGGCGGCGACGACATCTGCGCCAAGGTTCCGGAGCATGGCGCATGCGACGTCGAGCGCGTCCTCCATGTCTTCGACCACCAGGATCCGGAGGCCGTCGAGCCGCTGCAGCGACGATCGAATTGGTTGGGGCGGCGGCAGCAACTGTGCGTCGGTCGCTAACGGCAGCCGAATGGTGACCTGGGTCCCGCGATTCACGCCCTCGCTCGCGATACTCACGCCACCTCCGTGGATTTCCGTCAGCAGTTTGACGAGCGCGAGTCCGATACCCAGGCCTGGGTGCTTGCGTTGCGTGCCCTCTTCCTGCTGGCGGAAGATCTCAAAGACTGACGGCAGGAATTCGGGCGCGATGCCTTCGCCGGTATCCGCAACGGTGATGACCCCGGCGTCGGCGTCTCTGATGAGCGTCACGGTGACCACGCCGCGCGCTGGAGTGAACTTCACGGCGTTCAGGAGAACGTTGCGAAACACCTGCTGCAGGCGATCCGCGTCGCCGTGGACACAGAGTGGCTCGGTCGCATCGACGAATCGCACCTGGATGTTTTTCTTCTCAGCGGCGTCGGCAATAGCGTCGAGCGTCGCAAGAAGTACCCTGCCCAGATCATGGAGTTTCAGATCGAGCGTCACCTTGCTCCGTGTTGCTCGATTCAGCTCGAGGAGGTCGTCAACCAGGCGGGCCTGAAGCAGCGCGTTGCGTTCGATCACGTCGGCCGCGTGGGCGATCTTGAGCGGGTCCGTGATCGACTTCAGCATCCGCGCCCAACCAAGAATCGGCGAGAGTGGCGTGCGCAACTCGTGAGAGAGGACCGCCAGGAATTCATCCTTCGCCTCGAGCGAGGCCTCCAGCTGCGCCGTCGCGGCGGTCAGCTGCGCGGCGGTCTCCTCGAACTTGCGAGTCCGATAATTCTCCCTCAAGATCGTGTCGCAGAGCACCTGCAGTAATTCCCCATGCAAGGCCAGCCGGCGTTCGGGCAGGGGCTGCTGCTGACGCGCAATGTCCCACACGGTCCGGTATGGGATGCCGCCTCGCCGGGCCAGCCGCTCGATCGCAGGGGATTGCGAGAAGTCAGTCAGCGCATAGCCCGCGACTGCGGCACCGACAATCGTTCCTTCCAGCAGGAGCGAGGTGCCCACAACGGCGAGTCCTGCCGACGGCGCGACGACCACGGCGGGCCGAGTCGCCCCTTGCGCCAGGCACTGCCGGGCGCAGTCGGCAAAGATGCCCGGGTCATATCCGTGCGCCTCAAACACGGCGAACAACGGCGTCGATGGCACCGGCCTGCAGACCACCTCCGCGTTCAGGCCGTACACCGCAACTGTGAGATGCGTAACGGCGCCGTACGTCTCGAGCGCCGGCCTCCAGACCTTCTCGTCGAACAGGGCGTTGACGGGCTGATCCATGTGCCTGGCTCACACGTGGCGCGAGCTATTCACGCGCGCTGCGCGCTCGCCCTGACGCGCCACGCGTGCCGGGCGTGACCGTGGCTGGGCGCCGCTCTGGTGCGCGGCCGATCAGGCCGTAGTAGCCGGCGAAAGACGTGTGGGGCATTCTGACGTGTATTTCCTGAGGCAGCACGCGCATCCCCGCACCGTTGACAACTTCGCACTCGTGCGTGGTTCGGACGACGGGATTCGCACGCATCTTTGCGACGGTCAAGCCAAGCCGGAAGGTATCGCCAAGTTCCACCCAGTTCATCAAGATGATGTTGTCCACGAGCGAGCTCATCGCAAAGTCGCCCATCATCGATGACATCCCCAGCATTTCGGGATTCTCGTGGTTGTACACGGTCGCGGTCTGATGCTCTTTCATCAGCGAGATCATGGCGTGAAAAAAGTCGCGGAACATGCGCCCCTGTGTTCCAAGATTCGAGCCATACGTCGAAAGGCTATCGACCACAACGCGTCGAGGCTGAAATTCCTCGATCATTCGCTCGAGCTTGTGGAAATGGTGATCGATTTCGATCTCCTGCGGCGGGTCGTAGTGAATGCGCACGAGACCGCGATCGATCGCGGGTTGCAGATCGATGCCGATGCTCTTGGCGTTGCGCAGAATCTGCGGCACCTGCTCGTCGAGCGACAGCATCAGGCTCCGCTCGCCCAGGCGTGCACCTTCGGCGATGTATTGGCAGGCCATGACGCTCTTGCCCACGCCCGAGATCCCCGCCACTACCGTCGTGCTGCCCAGGAAATAACCGCCGTTGACGACCTCGTCAAGGCCGGGCACGCCCGTGGACACGCGGGTCGTCGGGTCGAAGGCGGCGGCGCGGTCGCGGTTGTCGCGGCGAGGCGCCTGCACGCGGCGGTACACCTCCAGACCGTGTCCGTTGGCGATCCGGAACGAATGGCGGCCCATCTGATGCTCGTGGCCGCGCGACTTCACGATCTCGATCGATCGCACGGTCGCGCGCGAGATGTCCTCCATCCGTAGCCGGATCACGGT
>JBKJSW010000152.1:0-2520 GCA_046595765.1 Ahniellaceae bacterium | reverse complement strand
GTTCACGCGCGACAGCATGGAACACCTCGCGCTCGATCCGCACGGCGCCGCGCTACGGCTGCTGCAACGCATTCGCGACGAGGCGCATCGATTTGCAATCACCTTCCATCGCCTGTCGCGCAAGAAGCGCGACTTGCAGTCCGAACTCGACGTCGTCCCGGGTATTGGGTTGCGGCGCCGAAGGACGCTGCTCACGGCGTTTGGCAGCCTGTCGGGCGTTCGCCGCGCAACTCGGGAGGAACTGGCGAGGGTCGTCGGTGTTAAGGTTGCCGACGCCGTGATCGCACACTTCGCCGCCAATCCATGAGCCTCGCCCTGGCCGCGCAACAGCGCGAGCAACGTGGACGTGAATCGCAAGGGGCGTTCGCGCGTCGCCGGTCCCGCCGCGGTTACGGAGCAGTTGCTGGCGACAATTCGCGGCATCGCGGCCCGCATCAGCGGGGCCGTGTGATAACCTTTTGAGTTCTGGCCGGCATCGATATCACCGAAGTTCTCATCCAAATCGCCGTGCTGATCGCCTCGCTGTCGGTTCACGAGGCGGCGCACGCATGGGCCGCTGATCGCCTTGGCGATCCGACGGCGCGCAACCTCGGCCGGCTGTCGCTGAATCCGGCGGTCCACGTCGATCCGATCGGCACCCTGCTGTTTCCGTTGATTGCCATGCTGACGAGGCTGCCGCTGATCGGTTGGGCCAAGCCCGTGCCGGTTGATATGCGCTATCTGAAGCACCCGAAACGCGACTTCGCCCTGATCGCCGCCGCGGGCCCGGCCAGCAACATCCTGATGGCGGTGCTCGGCGCCGTCATTTACGCGCTGCTGCCGACCGCCGCGCCGGGCGACATCGCCGGCCGCGTCCTGACCATCACGCCGCGCGAAATCTTTCGCTGGTTCACTTATCTCAACGTGATGCTGGCGGTGTTCAACATGATCCCGGTGCCGCCGCTCGACGGCGGGAACGTGCTGATGGGCGTGCTGCCAAACGCCGGGGCCAGGCTGGTCGAACAACTTCGTCCCTACGGCTTCATCATTTTGTATGCTTTGATGCTGACCGGCGTCCTGAGCTACCTGGTGGGCCCGATCGCCATCTTTATCGCCAGAATTCTTCTGCGAATACCGTGACCAAGCAGCGTGTGTTGTCGGGAATGCGCCCGACCGGAAAACTTCATCTCGGCCACCTTGTCGGCGCGCTCCAGAACTGGGTCGAGCTGCAGTCGAAATACGATTCGTTTCACTGCGTCGTTGACTGGCACGCACTGACGACCCATTACGCGGACA
This sequence comes from Ahniellaceae bacterium, assembly GCA_046595765.1. Lineage (GTDB taxonomy): Bacteria > Pseudomonadota > Gammaproteobacteria > Xanthomonadales > Ahniellaceae > JBBQNY01. Next base: position 1,245 of record JBKJSW010000152.1, on the reverse strand, counting down.
CCAGCGAAATCGTCGCCAACACCTACGACAACGTCGCTGATTGGATCGGCGCGGGCCTCGATCCCGAGAAGAGCACGTTCTTCATTCAGTCGCTGGTGCCCGAACACGCCGAACTCTACCTGCTGTTCCAGATGGTCACGCCGATTCCGTGGCTCGAGCGTGTGCCGACCTACAAAGAGCAGGTCGAGCAGCTGAGCGATCGCGATCTGTCGAGCATCGGCTTCCTCGGCTATCCGTTGCTGCAGGCCGCCGACATCGCGGTCTACGATGCGCACTGGGTGCCGGTCGGCGATGACCAGGTGCCGCACCTGGAGCTGACGCGTGAAGTGGTGCGCCGATTCAATAATTTCTATCCGGCCAACCTGATCGAGCCGCAGGCGCTGCTGACGCCGACGTCGCGGCTGCCCGGTCTCGACAACCGGAAGATGAGCAAGAGCTACAACAACACCATCGACCTGTCGGACGACGCCAAGACCGTGCAGAACAAGGTGCGGCAGATGTACACCGACCCGAAGCGAGTGCGCGCCGACATTCCGGGCACCGTCGAAGGCAACCCGGTGTTCATGTACCACGACGCGTTCAACCCGGACGTGGCCGAGGTCGATCACCTGAAAGAGCGCTATCGCGCCGGCAAGGTCGGCGACGTCGAGGTCAAGACCAAGCTGGCCGTGGCGATCAACACCCTGCTCGACCCCATCCGCGAGCGTCGCGCCCAGGCCCTGGCGAAACCCGGCTACCTGCGCGACGTGCTGGTGGAGGGGTCCAAGAAGGCCCGGGTCGTGGCGCAGGCCACCATGGAACGCGTACGTGACGCCGTGAAGTTGAAGTACTGATGGCCGACGCTCCCGAGATTCCGCCCGTTCCGCCCGTCGAGCCTGTCACGGCTCCGGCCGAAGAGGTGTTCGAGTCGCAGCTCGAGTCCATCCAGATCAAGCTGCAGTCGTTCGAAGGCCCGCTCGACCTGCTCGTGCATCTGATCAAGAAGAATCAGATGAACGTGTATGACATTCAGATCTCGGTCATCACGAAGCAGTACCTCGAGTACCTCAACCTGCTGCAGGAGTTGAACCTCGACCTCGCCAGCGAGTTCCTGGTGATGGCGGCGACGCTGATTCACATCAAGAGCAAGATGCTGCTGCCGCGGCCCGAAACCGCGGCGGGTGACCCCGGCGAGGAAGAGGATCCGCGCGACCTGCTGGTGCGGCGCCTGCTGGAGCACCAGAAGTTCAAGGCGGCCGCCGAACT
>JBKJSW010000438.1:0-8626 GCA_046595765.1 Ahniellaceae bacterium | reverse complement strand
CGACGCCCACTCGGCGGCCGTGCCATCGAGGAAGTACTTGAGCGGTGCGGCCATGTTGCCGAATCGCGTGGGACTGCCGAGGATCAGTCCCACGCACTCGCGCAGGTCGGTGGCTGTCGCGAACGGTGGACCCTCGCTGCTTGCGGTCGCTGCGGTGTCGTCATTGGCAGCGCCGCGCGGACGGACCGCCGGCACCGTGCGCAGCCTCGCACCCATGCCGGCCACCGCATCGACGCCGCGCGCGACCTGCCGTGCGAGCGCCTCCGTCTTGCCGTGGAGCGAGTAGTAGACGATCAGGATTTCTTGGCGCATCTGGCGTCGCGTAGGCGGGGTTGCGGAAAACTATAGCCGCTGCGGACTGCCTGTCGGGATCCGGCACCCGGAAAGTCGACGGCGCCCTGGGGCGCCGTCGTGAATCGCGGCTGGAAAGCGTACCGATCAGTAGACCTAATAGTGACGGCGGCCATGACGATCCACCCAGTAGCGGTCGCGGTAGCCGTGCCGATAATGGTCGCGGTGGTCATGGTCGCGGTAAACGACGCGCTCGCGCACGATTACCCGACCGTCATAGTACGGGTCGTAGTGGTGCGCACGGTAGACGCGTCGTGGGCCATTGCGGTAGTACCGCGGGCGTTGGTAGCGATCGTAGGTTACGAAAAGCGGCGTACGGTCGTAGCGGTAATAAGGCCGGCCGTATTCGAAACCGACGTCACCAAGATCGACATAGGTCCGCGCGTTGTCGGCGTGGGCAAAGGACGGAATGGTCGCCGAGCCAAAAGCGCAGGCGATGGAAAACAACAGGGTCAACAGGGCAGAACGCATGAGTCACCTCGCAGGTGGGTTTGTGCGCAGCTTCGAGTGAAAAAGGTGAAACCGTTTGGAACAGCGGGTGGATGCCATCGCAAGCGTTCAGTCTGAAAGCACTCGATCCGGCGGGCCCTTGCGCTGGAACGCCGCGGCCAACGAACCGTGTACAGGCCGGTCCGAACGCCGTTTGGCTCGCAGTCACCCTGCGCGTCACGGCGCAGCCGATACACTCTAGGAATGGACGTCAGGAAGTCACTGCGGCGTGGCTTGCACCGACTGCGGATCGACGAGGAGCGCGTGCGCGCGTTCAGCGCATTCGTGTGGCGGCGCTTTCTGGCCGACAAGTGCCTCGAGTCCGCTGGCGCGTTGAGCTACACGACCCTGTTCGCGCTGGTGCCGCTGGTCGTCGCGGCGTTCGGCGTGCTGTCGGCCTTTGCGTTCTTCGATGGCTGGCTGGAATCGGTGACCAGCTGGATTTTCCATAACTTCGTACCGTCCTCGGGCATGGTCGTGCAGGAATACCTCACGGGCTTTGCCGACAACGCCACGCAGTTGACTGGCATCGGTGTCGCGGGCGTGCTGGTTTCCGCCGTCATGATGATGTGGAGCGTCGAGGAAGCGTACAACCGCGTCTGGCGCGTCCCGAAGTCGCGCGGAGGGCTGTCGCGTTTCAAGAGTTACTGGACAACGCTGACGGTCGGGCCGCTGATCGCGATCGGCGTGGTGGCCGTGACGAGCTACCTCTGGGCGCTGCCCGCGGTGCGCAGCGCCAGCGCCTGGCACGGCGTCGGCAATTTCCTGCTCGGACTGGCGCCTCTCGCGGTGCTCTGGACGGCAATCACGGCCAGCTACCTGCTCATTCCGCACGCGTCCGTACGATTCCGCCACGCTGCCCTCGGCGGGCTGGTGGCGACCGTGCTCTTCAACGCCGCGCAGCGGGTGTTCATCGTCTACCTCGGCAGCGCAACAACCTACCAGCAGATCTACGGCGCGCTCGCCGCGTTGCCGTTGTTCCTGCTCTGGGTCTACCTCACCTGGGCGATCGTGCTGCTGGGTGCGTCGCTGGCCGCGAGCCTGTCGGCGTGGCGCTTCCAGCCGCGTACGCTGCGCGTGCCGAAGGGACTGGAATTCTTCGCGATGCTGAAGTCGCTGCGCGCGGTGATCGCTGCCGATCGCGACGATGGTGCGCTGACACGCGGCGCACTGCTGGCGCTGCAACCGGGTCTCACCGACGAGCAGCTCAATCACGCGCTCGAGCACCTGCGCGCGCAACGTGTCCTGCACATCGACGACAAGCAGCTGCTGACGCCCCTGCGCGAGCCCGAGGACGTCACCCTGCTGGAATTGTTCGAAGGCGGCCGCTACGCGTGGCCGACGGGTCATGATGTCGCCCGCCTGTCGGCGCTGGCAGACGCGAAGGACCAGCCGCTGATCGACCTCATCACCTGCCTGCACGCGACGCTCGCGCCACCACTGCGCCAGTCGGCCGCAGGCGTGCTCGAACCGGAACCCTTGGACGCCGCGGTGGTCAGATTGCTTGATTCCGGTCATGCCGCGCCAATCGACGCGCCACGCAGCGCAGCAGTGCGCGATGCCCGGACACCGCCGCCCGCCCAAGCCCACCAGGAGAAGTCGTGATGTTTAACGGATCAGGGGCGTTCTCACGCGCCGCTGCGTTGTTCGTGCTCGCCGCACTCGCGGCGCCGGCTGCCTTGTCCGCCGGGACGCCCGCAACTGCAGCCCCGCCCGCCGCCGCTGTTGTCGTGGAGCAGGGCGCGGTCGGCAGCGTGCCGCGTTTCAGCGTGGTTGCGCTCGATGGCAGTCGCATCGATTTCGGCAGGCCTAGCGGTCGCTGGCAGGTGGTGAATTTCTGGGCGACGTGGTGCGCACCCTGCATCAAGGAAATCCCGGAGCTCGCACGATTCGACAAGTCTCGCGCAGACGTCGATGTGGTGGGGCTCGCTTACGAGGACAGCAGCGTGGAGGACATCCGCGCGTTCCTGAAAGAACATCCGGCGGGGTACCGGATCGCGCATGTGGATCCATACGCGCCGTTGACCGGGTTCGGCGTGCCTCGTGGACTACCGACGACGTACCTCATTGCGCCAGACGGCCGCATCGCCGAACGCATGATCGGACCCGTTGACGGCAAGTTGCTGGCGAAGTCGATCGAGCGGCACTCGACCAAAACCGGAGTTGCCGCGAAAGGAAAAGCGAAGCCGGCGGGTCCGTAGCGGTGGCAGTGCGGGTGGCGGCTCGCTTCCGGGTCACCGGTCACGTTCAAGGCGTGGGCTTTCGGGCCGCGACCGCCCGTGAGGCGCGCAGCCTCGGCATGGATGGACATGCTCGCAATCTCGACGATGGGAGCGTAGAGGTGCTGCTTGCCGGATCTCCGGACGCGGTGTTGCAACTTCGCGAGTGGCTCGCACACGGACCGCCGGGCGCGCGCGTTGCGCAAGTGGCGCAAGAGGAAGTCGATGTCGATGGCGTGCCCTTCGGTTTTTGGGTGCGCTGAGCGGTGAGCAGCGCGAACCATCGATTGCTTGCATTGGTGTTGGCCTTTTGCCTGTGTCCGGCCGCCGCGACGGCGTCCGTATTCACCGGAATCGAATACGGCCGCGACGACGATCGCGTGCTGGTGCTGGATGTGCGCACGCCGTCCAAGCCTGGCCCGTTCCCGGTTTGGGTAGAGTGGGTCGAGCGCGACGCCTCGCCGCTGATCGTGCCTGATCGCGAGATCCACGCCGGCGACACGGTGCTGGTTCGGGCGGTCATGCCGGTGCGTGTCGCGGCGCGGCGTGCCGCAGCAGCGCAACTGCTGCGCTGGGTGGCGAGTTCGGTTTCGGGCTATGGCGGCGACCCGGAGCGTGCGGTGGTGATCGTGCGAGGTGCCGGTGCGCAGGCGCTGCTCGACGTGTGGAAAGCCGACGTCTCCTCCGCCTCGACATCGGAGGACCTGCCGCACGACGTGCGCGCGCTAATCCTGGTCGGGCCGCCCGCGGCACTCAAAGGTCATCGCGACTGGCCCGATCTGCCGCTGCTGCTCATCGATGCGCCGGCGCGTGCCGCCTCGCTGTGGCGCCTCGCGTTTGCGCTGCGCAACGAGGGCATCGCGGCCGAGCCCGTGGTGCTCGACGATGTCGACTCGGCGTCGCCCGGACTCTCCGCGCAGGTTGCGGCCATGCTCGCCGCGCGCGACGTGCCACGCGTGCAGCGCTTCGACCAGCTGGCGATCGATGCGCCGGTCGTGCTCAAGGGCCGGCTGCTCGCTGCCTTGCGGCATGGCAACGCCCTCGTTGCCATGCTTTGGGACGGGCGCGGACCCGTTGCGCGACTGGTCTCGTTCGATGCAATGGGCGCCGCGGAGGAAGCGCGGCGCTGGCCGTGGCGCGACGACGCGCGGGTCACGACGATTGACGGACGGCTGGTCGCGTTCGGCACCGACGCCGCCGGGCGGCCGCATGCCGAGTGGTCCACGCAAGCGGGTGCAGCGTGGCACGCACTGCCCATCGCGCCAGTCGCGGCACCGGTCCGCCTCGTGGCGATGGCGCAACAAGGGCGTGGCGACGTCGCACTGGCGTGGTCGCTGGACGCCACGCGTGCCGCTGCTCGCAGCTGGCTGCAGCGGATCGGATTCACGTCCGACGCGCACTCCGTCGCGCCAGGTGTCCTCGGTACGCGTGTGGTTGAGGGCGCGGTGCGCGCCCTCGCGTTCGCTGACGACGATGTCTTCGTGGCGCTTGCCGAGCCCGCCGTCGTCGCCCACCAGACCAAGGCTGCAACGCTGCTGCGATGGCGTTCCGCGAATCACGCGCCATCGCCCGTGGCTGACGCGGGCGAGTCTTCCTGGCAGGCGCTGTTCGCGCTGTCGCCCGACGGCGCAGTGGGCGCTGCGCGCGCGGGGTTGCTCGGACTTCGGGGTGGCCGCCTCTACGCCATCGATCCCGCTTGCATGCCGATTTGCTTGCGCGAGGAACTCGACTACGGCTCGCTGGTTGCGGCACCGCCGCTCGCGGCGGCTGCGACAGCAGTCGGACCGAGCGCAATCGTTCGATCTGTCCAGGGCGCACCGACGGCGCAGTGGTTGCAGCATCCGGAGACCGGCGAGTCGCTGCTGGCACTGATGCCGGCTCCCGCCGACACGCGCGGCTCGGAGCGCGCGGGTTCGCCGTGGCTGATCCGCCAGGCGAACGGACGCTACGGGATTGCGCGCTTGCCGGAGAGCCGCGCCGATGGCGCCCATGCCGTGCCGCGCGCCGTCCAACCCTGGCCCACCGTCGCGGAACCGAATCGTTTCGCGCTCATTGGCGGCACGCGCGATCGCACGCTGCTGTTTCCCGCCCACCTGCAGCGCACCGGCGTCACGCCGGGGCTGTGGTGGGATCCAACGCGTTCCGGACACGGATTCGAGCTGCGACGCGCGGGCGACCGCTGGCAGGTCACGATCTATACCTTCGACGAGCAGGGCGCGCCGCTGTGGCTGCGCGGCGATGGCGAAGTCCGCGACGGCCGCTGGCGCGCCGGCATCGAGGGCCTGCTGCGCTATCGCATTCCGCAGGGTGCCGAGCGGGTAGAAATCGACCGTCGCAGCGTGCAGTCGCTCGAGGTGGATTTCTCTGCGGCGCGCGACGACGACTCATGCACCGCCGCCGATCGCACCGATGGGCAGGCGATCGGGCGCGCGACGCTCATGCAGGGCGACGCGAGCAGCGTGTTCTGCATCGAGCCGTTGCGTCTTGCGGGCGCGGGTCGCCCGCAGGTTGATGTTGACGGGATCTGGAGCCCGCGTGACGAACCCGCGCCATGGCAACTCGCGCTCACGACGCAGGGCGACGACCCGCGTGCACGGATCAGCGCCATGCTCACCTATTTCGATCGGAACGGCGCGCCACGCTGGGCCTACGCAGCCAGCGACTGGCGCGACGGGGCCGTCGACCTGTCGCTGCTCGCGGTCAAGGGGGCATGCAGGCAATGCGCCGGGCAACCGTTCAAGTCGACCGCCATCGGGCAGTTGTCACTGCGTGGCAGGGGCGAGTGCGGCGCCGTGCGCCTGAGCGCTTCGCTGCGCATCGTGCGCGCAGGTGGCGCGATCGGCGTCCCCGCGGGAAGCGTGGAGCTCGCTCCGAGTGCGCTGCTCGGTTGCTACTGAGCCGTTGCGCCGCGATCAGGTCTCGCGCAGCCGCGGCCGCAGCGTGGCCAGGTTGCAGGGACGCGTGCGCGCGTCGAGTTGTGCGCACAGGATCTGCGTCCAGGCGGTGCGACAAGCAGACGTGGAACCCGGGAGGCAGAACACGAACGTAGCGTTCGCGAGGCCGGCGAAGGCGCGGGACTGCAGTGCGCTGGTGCCGATCTCGTTGCAGGAGATGGCGCGGAACAGCTCGCCAAATCCCGGCATCTCCTTGTCCAGCAGCGGTGCGATCGCTTCGGGCGTGGAATCGCGTCCCGTGAAGCCGGTGCCGCCGTTGACGATCACGCCGTCGCAATCTTCGTCGGCGATCCAGCGCGCGACGATCGCACGCATCGCATAACGGTCGTCGCGTACCAGTTCGCGCGCGTGCAGCACGTGGCCCGCTTCGACCAGCGCGCCCTGCAACCAGTCGCCGGAGGCATCGTTGTCGAGCGTGCGCGAGTCCGACACCGTGAGCACCGCGATATTCAGCGCCACGAAATCCTCGGTGGTCTTCATGCCAGTTCCTTCCTGCTATTCCATGACGATGCGTTGGTCGGCCAACACCGAAAAATGGCCGGGCGCGAGCCCGCCGCGATGGCGCGCCGACATTTGATGGAGTGCGGCGGCGAAGCTGCGCGCGAAACGAACCATGTCGAACAGTGGTGCGATCGTGCGACGCCGGGCGATCTCAGCCCGCAGCGCCGCGAGACGGGCGGGATCGCCGGCCAGATCCACTGCGCGTTCGATGTAGGCCGTGCGCGAATCGGCGATCAGTTCGCGCAGTCCGAGCGAGCGCAGCAACGAACCCGCGACGCGGCTCGCGAAGGTGTCTCCTGGCCAGGTGAGCAGGGGACATCCCGCCCATAGCGCATCGCTCGCGGTGGTGTGGGCGTTGTACGGCCAGGTGTCGAGGAACAGATCGACGTGCGCGAACCGGGCGAGATAATCGGCGTGCGGCAGCTTGCGCTGGAACCGCAGGCGGAGCGGGTCGACGCCAGCGGCGCGAGCACTCTCGCGCAGGCGCGTGGAGAATTCCGGCTGCGCCGAGTCGAGCAGCCACAGCACGCTGCCGGGAACGCGCGCGAGGATCTCAAGCCAGGACATGAAGGGTTCCGGCCCGATCTTGTAGCCGTTGTTGAAACTCGCGAACACCACCCCGGAGGCAGGCAGTCCACAGACTGCGCGCGACGGCGCCGACGGGACGATGCGCGTGGTGTCGGATGGCTGAAAGCAATAGGGCAGCGTCGCGATCTGCTCGCTGTAGTGGCCGCGCGCCTCCGGCGGCACCACGAAACGATCCGCGATCAGGTAATCGAAGAATGCCGCGCCGGACGTGCCGGGATAGGCAAGCCAGTTGACCTGGATCGGCGCGGGCCGCATCGCGAACGCTTCCATGACGCCACCACCGCCGTGACCACGCAAGTCGATCAGGATCTCCGCCCCGCTGGCGTTGAGATCGCGGGCAAGCGCTGGCATGGCGAGCGACGACACATCGCGGAATTCACGGAAACCGCGCCGCAGCCGACGCCGTAGTTCGCCGCCGTCGCCCGGACTCGTCGCGAAGCCGAGCGTCATCACGTCGGTCTCGCGCAGGCGTTCGATCAGTTCGACGACGAGCGCCGCAGTCGGGTGCTGATTGAAGCCCGAGGACACGAAACCGACGCGCAACGGGGCGGATCCCAAGCGGGCGGCAAGGCGCGCTGGCCGCGCTGCAGTGGCCACCGCGGCCGCTACCTCTGCCGAGCGCGTGCTTGCGCAGGCCAGTTGCTCGGCGGGAGTCGCGGGCTCGGCGAGGAATCCAAAGGGCTCGACGCCGCCTGCGCCGGCCCGCACCGCTGCGCGGACCTTGCCAGACAGTGCATCGAGATCCCGCCAATCGGCGAGGCGACGCTTGAGGAACAGCAGGTGGCCGCACGCGGCATGCTGGTCCGGCTCGAACTCCAGCACGCGCGCGAACGCAACCGCCGCGGCGGCGTATGCGCGCGCCTCGTCGTGCGCGACGCCGAGGTTGAACCACGCACGCAGGTGTCGCGGCGCGAACGCGACCGCCTGCGCATAGGCAGCCGCGGCCGCTTCAAACTGGTGGCGCGACGACAGCACGGTGCCGAGCACGAACCACGCATCGGCGTCGAGCGGAGCGAGCGCAATCGCCGCGCGCGCCGTCTCCTCGGCCGTCGCGGCGCGACCCGAATCCAGTTCGATGCTCGCGAGATCCAGGCGGGCGCGGACGCGGTCGGGTTCCGCGGCGATCACCTCCCGTAGCGCGGACTGTGCGAGTGCAGCGTCGCCGGCGGCCAGCGCCAGGGTCGCCACCTGCTGCCAAGCGTCGGCGTCCTGGCCCGCCACCGCCGCCGCGCGCCGCACGCTGGCCAGCAGGTCCTCGCGCTGGCCAAGCGTGCGATACAGCGCTGCCAGTGCGAGCCAGTTGGCTGCCGATTGCGTGTCGATGGCCACCGCGCGGGTCAATGCTTCGAAGCCCGCCCGCGGCTCGTTGCACGCCAGCAGCGCCAGTCCGTGCAGGCGTTGCGCGCGATCGTCGAGCGGGAACGATTGCGCGAGGTTGCTGGCGACGGCGAGTGCGGCGCGGGGCGCGCGGGTCAACTGGGCGGTAACGCTGGCAAGGCGCGTCTCGTCGGCCCGGATCGGCGT
>JBKJSW010000417.1:0-6237 GCA_046595765.1 Ahniellaceae bacterium | reverse complement strand
CGCTGACGCTCGCGGTGCACGACTGGGGCGGCATGATCGGCTTCGGCTGGGCGCAGACGCATGCGCGGCAGGTCTCCAGGCTGGTCGTCACCAATACCGCTGCATTCCTGATGCCCGAAGCGAAAACGCTACCGTGGCAACTCCAGCTCGGCCGCGATTCGAAGCTGGGCGCGCTCGCGATCCGCGGCGCCAATGCGTTTGCGGCCGGTGCGGCGCGGCAGGGCGTGGTGCGCGCGATGCCGGCCGACGTGCGCGCCGCCTACGTGGCGCCGTACGATTCCTGGCGCAACCGCATCGCGACGCTGCGCTTCGTGCAGGACATCCCGCTCAAGGAAGGCGACGCGGCGTACGCGCGCGTCGCTGCGGCCGGCAAGCGGCTGCACGAGTTCGCGGATCGTCCCGCGATCATCGGCTGGGGACTGAAAGACTTCGTGTTCGATCACCACTTCCTCGAGGGCTTCACGCGCGCACTGCCCAGGGCCGAGGTGCATGCGTACGCCGATGCCGGGCACTATGTGCTGGAAGACAAGCACGAGGTGCTCGTGCCGGCGATCCGCGACTTCCTCGATCGCGCGCACCCGTGATTAGCCCGAGGCCCCACGCGCCCACTTCAGGACTTGAACCCCTCTCCCCACGGGAGAGGGGTAGGGGTGAGGGGCAGATCTTGCGCATGGGAAGGTCCAGCGCACTGATCGCCCCTCATCCGGCGCTGCGCGCCACCTTCTCCCGGAGGGAGAAGGGAAAGCAGAGGTGGTCGCCGTGAGCCTGCCGGCGGCCCACAGTCGCGGCCCACTCACCACGCCGACGAACATCGCGGCGACGCTCACGCGCGAGGCGCGCCTGCGCGGCAACGAGATTGCGCTGCGCTGCCCGGGCACGCGCGGCGCCGATGGCTTCGCGAACTATGACGTCACGTTGACCTTCGCGGAACTCGACCGCCGCAGCGACCTGATTGCGCGCGGCCTCGGCGCCGTCGGTCTCGCGCCGCGCATGCGCGCGGTGCTGATGGTAAGGCCGAGCCCGGAGTTCTTCCTGCTGATGTTCGCGCTGTTCAAGGCGGGCGCGGTACCGGTGCTCGTCGATCCGGGCATCGACCGCCGCGCGTTGCGCGCCTGCCTCGGCGAGGCCGAGCCGCATGCGTTCATCGGTATCGCGATCGCGCAGGCGGCGCGCACGCTGCTGCGCTGGGCGCCGACCGCGACGCTCAAGGTCTGGGTGGGCCGCGGCGGCATCGGCGGCCCGACGCTGGCCGAGGTCGAGGCGCTCGGGCACCTGATCGTCGAGGACCTGCCCACGCCATCCGCAGACGACATCGCCGCGATTCTCTTCACCTCGGGTGCAACGGGCGTGCCCAAGGGCGTGGTCTACCGGCATCGGCACTTCCTCGCCCAGATCGACATGCTGCGTGGCGCGTTCGGCCTCGAGCCCGGCGGCGTCGACCTGCCGACGTTTCCGCCGTTCGCGCTGTTCGATCCGGCCCTCGGGCTCACTTCGGTCATCCCCGACATGGATCCGTCGCGACCGGCGCGCGCCAACCCCGCGCGCCTGTTGCATGCGATCGAGCGCTTCGGCGTGACCCAGCTGTTCGGCTCGCCGGCGGTGCTCGAGGTGCTGGTGCGGCACAACGCCGAATTGCGCGGTGTCGCCCGCGTGCTGTCGGCGGGCGCGCCGGTGCCGGCACAGACCGTCGCGGCGATGCGCGACCTGTTGCCGCGCACCGCGCAACTGTGGACGCCTTACGGCGCGACCGAGTGCCTGCCTGTCGCTGTGATCGAGGGCCGGGAACTCGAGGCCACCCGCTCGGCCACCGAACGCGGTGCCGGCACCTGCGTCGGCCGCGTCGTCGAACCCAACGTCGTGCGCATCGTCGCGATTGAGGAAGGGCCGATCGAACAGTGGCACGACGGCCTCGTGCGCGAAGCCGGCGTGGTCGGCGAGATCACGGTTGCCGGCCCGAGCGCGACCGACACGTACTTCAACCGTCCCGCAGCCACCCGCCTCGCGAAGGTCCGCGAGACGCTGGCCGACGGCAGCACGCGCATCGTGCACCGCATGGGTGACGTAGGCTATTTCGATACACGCGGGCAGCTCTGGTTCTGCGGACGCATGATGCAGCGCGTGCGTACGTCCGCGGGCGAGCTCTACACCGAACAGGTCGAGCCGATCTTCAACACCATCGAAGGCGTGCGGCGCAGCGCGCTGGTCGGTATTCCAATGAGTGACCTTCGCGCGGCCGCGATATCGCGCCCGGTGATGGTGCTGCAGCTGCAACCCGGCGCGCGGCGCGCCGATAAATTACGCGTGGAGGAAGCGGCGCATGCACTCGCGGCGCGCTTCGAACACACTCGCACAATCGTCGATGTGGCGTTCCATCCCGCGCTCCCGATGGACACGCGGCACAACGCCAAGATCGACCGGGCCAAGGTGGCTCGCTGGGCCGCACGCAGGCTGGCGCGCACGACCATCCCGTAGAAGCGTCGCAGGCCAGGTCGGTGAGCGACCTGACCGGATCCTGCGGAGGACCTGGTCGAGCATCTGTAGGAGCGGCCATGCCCGCGACAACGTCGCACCACAGTCGCGGGCGTGGCCCGCTCCTCCGGGAGCATCGTGAATTGCAGCGCGCGCGCAGGCGCTCGGCGGCGTAGCGTCAGGTCAGGTTGCGGCCGTGGAACAGCTCTTCGATCTCGCGCTTGAGCGCGGATTCGATGCGCATGCGTTCCTTGAACGAGAGATTCTTGGCCTTTTCCTCGAACAGGTAATTGTCGAGGTCGAATTCCTTCAGGTGCATCTTCGTGTGGAAGATGTTCTCCTGATAGACGTTGACGTCGAACATCTCGTATTTGCTGCGGATCGGCCGCGCCAGGTATTCCTGGATCGAGTTGATGCGATGGTCGATGTAGTGCTTGCGGCCCTTCACGTCGCGCGTGAAACCGCGCACCCGGTAATCCATCACCACGATGTCCGACTCGAGCGTGTCGATCAGGAAATTCAAGGCCTTCAGCGGCGAAATGACGCCGCAGGTGGCGACGTCGATGTCCGCGCGGAACGTCGCGATGCCGTTGTGCGGATGCGTCTCCGGATACGTGTGGACGGTGATGTGGCTCTTGTCGAGGTGCGCGACGACGGCATCGGAGATGACGTCCTTGCCGGCGGCGCGCTTGTCGATCACCGGCTGCTCGGAGATCAGGATGGTGACGGATGCGCCCTGCGGATCGTAATCCTGGCGCGCGATGTTGAGGATGTTGGCGCCGATGATCTCGGCCACCTCCTCGAGAATCGCGGTCAGGCGGTCGGCGTTGTAGGCCTCGTCGATGTACTCGATGTAGTTGCGCTGCTGCTCGTCGGTGACCGCGTAGCAGATGTCGTAGATGTTGAACGACAGCGCTTTGGTGAGGTTGTTGAAACCTTGCAGCTTGAGGCGTGGCAGGGGCTTCAGCATGGTCGGCGTACTCCGGGAAGGACAACGCGCGCCTGCGCGCGGCGGGGTTGCCGACGACAGCCGAAGCTGCGCCGTAAGGGCGCGCATTATGGAAGCTTCGAGCGGGAGCGTCCATTCTCGAGCTGAGTGCCGGCGGTCACACGCCCGCTCAAGGCATCGAGCGCGTGAACGCGAACCGGGGCAGGGGTTGTTCGTCGCCGATCTTGCGCCTATAACGCGGGATGCGTTGTTCGGGGAGAGGTCAATGATCACCCAGCCGTCGCGGATGCCTCGACTTGTCGAGGCGGCACCGCGCGCGTTCCTGCCGCCGGCCCTGCACATGACACCCGACGCGTTGCAGCGGTTCCTGGCGCAGTGCCACCGTCGGCGCTATCCGGCCAAGGCCCCGGTGATCCGTCCTGGCGACTCCGCGGCGACGCTCTTCTACATCATCGAGGGCTCCGCCAGCGTGCTGACGGAAGACGAAGGCGGGCGCGAGCTGATCCTTGCCTACCTCAACCGCGGCGACTTCATCGGCGAGATGGGCCTCTTCATCGAGACCCCGAAGCGCGACGTGCTGGTACGGACGCGGTCGGTCTGCGAGATGGCGGAGATCACCTACGAACGACTGTTCGGCTTGCTGGAAGGCCCCCTGCGCGATGAGAGCTCGCGGCTGCTGTTCGCCATCGGCGCGCAGCTCACGACCCGCCTGCTGCACACTTCGCGCAAGGTCAGTCGCCTGGCGTTCCTCGACGTTACCAACCGCATCGCGCGCACGCTGGTGGACCTCTGCCACGAGCCCGACGCGATGTCGCATCCCGACGGCACCCAGATCCGGGTGTCGCGGCAGGAAATCTCGCGGCTGGTCGGGTGTTCGCGCGAGATGGCCGGACGGGTGCTCAAGCAGCTGGAGGAACAGGGCAAGCTCACGGTCAACGGCAAGTCCGTGGTGGTGCTTGGCGAGCGGCGGTAGCCGACCGCGCGGGTCGTCCTTCGGCTGGCTGTCGCGGAGCGAGGTTGCTCGGCTTTAGCTCAAAGCAGCGGAGCAAGCTCCGCTCTACCGTCGCACCCTCGCTTGCCTCGCGCCTTCAATTGCGTTGCACCTTAATTTTGTCGCACCGCTTCGCTGCCGTAGAGCCGAGCTGGCTCGGCTTGGATTCGCCCCGGCACAAGCAGCGGAGCGCGGCTCCGCGCTCATCCAACACCAGCCCGCCGGGAATTTTAGGAGCCGACGATCGTCGAGCAAATGCGCCGCGCAGCGCGGTATCGGCTCAGCGTTTGCGCCGCGCGCTGCGGCGGCGCGCCTGCGCAACGCCCCGTTCGCGCGGCAGGGCACCCGGCTTGGATTTCGTCTTCCGCGGCAGTTTCTCCGAGACCGGGGCTCCAGCGCGGTCTTCGCAACCCCAGTTGAGAATCTGCGTGCCTGCCGGCAATTCGCGCGCGAAGCGTTCTACCGCGCGGGCCTTGGGGTTGACGACGACGGGCTGGGCAGCGGCGCGCAGCAGAGGCAGGTCGGCCGTGCTGTCGCTGTAGGCCCTGGTGATCGGGCCGCGATAACCCGCGGCGCGGATCATGCGGACCTTTTCCAGCGCATGGCAATGGCGATTGGCGATGACCGCGCCAAACTTGCGCATGGTGGAAGTGCCGATCACCGGCACGTTTTCGTGCGCAACGAAGGCGAGGATCGCGCGCGCCAGTTCAGGCGGTGCACCCGTCGCGATTACCACGCAATCGCCGGCCTCGAGGTGGCGATGCAAGGCCTTGAGCGCGATGGGCAACAGGCGGGCGCGCAGGGTCGGGGCGTTCTCCTCCACGTACACGTCGATGAGGTCGTCGAGGTCGCGGCGCTTGTGCAGCCCGAGCGTGCCGATCCACAGAAATCCGGCGATGCCGCGGCGGCGCGTCGGCAACCAGCCCAGCATCGGCGCCAGCACCGGCGCTGCAACCGCCGCCATTGCGGTGCGCCAACCTGCGCGCCGGATCAGCCACTTGATGAGGTGGCCGCCGGAATCGCCGTCATACAGGGTGTGGTCGAAGTCGAACACCACCAGCGGTGTCTGCGCGTCGGTGAAATGTTCGCCGGTCTTGTGGCGGGCTGTCATGCGGAGGCTTCTGCGAGGAGGGAGGAGAGCGCGTTACCCGGGTCGGGCGCACGCATGAAAGTCTCACCAATCAGGAACGCGTGCACGCCCGCGGCGCGCAGGCGCCGGATGTCGGCGGCGGTGCGGATGCCGCTCTCGGCGACGAGCAGTTGCGACGCCGGCACGTGGCTGCGCAGCGCGAGCGTCGTGTCGAGACTGACCTCGAACGTGCGCAGGTTACGGTTGTTGATGCCGACCAGCACGTCGGCCAGGGCCAGCGCACGCTCCAGCTCGACCGCATCATGGACTTCCACCAGCACGTCAAGTCCGATGGCACGCGCCTGCGCGCTCAGTTCGCGCAGCATGTCGTCGTCGAGCGCGGCGGCGATCAGCAGTATGCAGTCGGCGCCGAGCGCACGCGACTCGAACAGCTGGTACGCGTCGACGATGAAGTCCTTGCGCAGCACCGGCAGCGCGCAGGCGGCGCGCGCCGCTTCGAGATGCGCGTCCGCGCCCTGGAAGAAATCGACGTCGGTGAGCACCGACAGGCACGCAGCCCCGCCCGCCTCATAGCTGCGCGCGATCGCGGCCGGATCGTAGTCCGCGCGGATCACGCCCTGGCTCGGGCTCGCGCGCTTGATCTCGGCAATGACGGCAGACTCCGAACGTGCGACGCGCGCGGCAAGCGCGGCCGCGAATCCGCGCGTCGGTGCCGCGGAACGCGCACGCGCCTGGATC
>JBKJSW010000308.1:0-4160 GCA_046595765.1 Ahniellaceae bacterium | reverse complement strand
CGCTGACGCTGGTGCTGCGCCGGCATCCCACGGTGCTGGATGCGGTCACCGGCGGGCAGCCGACCGTGGCGCTGCGCGTGCCCGCGCATCCACTGGCGCAATCGCTGTTGCGTGCATTTGGTGGCGGGCTGGTGGCGCCGTCGGCCAACCGCTTCGGCCACGTCAGCCCGACCACCGCCGCGCACGTGCGCGATGAATTCGGCGACGCGTTGCCGCGCGTGCTCGACGGCGGCGCCAGCGCGATCGGCATCGAGTCCACCATCGTCGACCTCAGCGGCGCCGAGCCGCGACTGCTGCGCCCGGGCATGCTCGCAGCGGCGGATATCGAGTCGGTGCTCGGCGTCGCGCTCGCGCGCGGCACCGTGGCGGGTTCGCCGCGCGTGTCCGGCAGCCTCGCCAGCCACTACGCGCCGCGCACGCCCACGTTCTGGATCGACCGCGAAGCCCGCGGCACGGAGCCCGGCAAGTCATTTCTCGTGGCGGCTGCAGTGCGCGGCCTCGCGCGAATCGCCGCGATCGCGCTCGACGAACTTCCGCACGGCACCGAAGGGATCGCGCTGCCAGCGGATCCCGTTGGCTATGCACGTGCGATGTATGCCGCGCTGCGGCAACTGGATGCCGGTGGTTTCGATGGCATTCTCGTCGAGGCGCCACCCGATACCGAAGCCTGGCTCGCGATCCGCGACCGCCTGCGCCGCGCGTGCGCGCGCTGATCCGCAGCGGAGCGCAGCTCCGCTCTACAGAGGCAAACGCTGGCGCCGCTTTGGTAGAGCCGAGCTTGCTCGGCTGGCATTGTCCAAAAGCAGCGGAGCAAGCTCCGCTCTACAGGGTGGGCAGCGCGCATGCGATCAGCGCGCGGCGTGCAGCGCCGCTGCCATGTCGAGCATGCGGTTGGAGAAGCCCCACTCGTTGTCGTACCAGCTCAGCACCTTGACCAGCGTGCCGCTCATGACGCGCGTCTGCGTCGCGTCGTAGATCGAGCTGCGCGGATCGTGGTTGAAGTCGCTCGACACCAGTGGCTGGGTGTTGATGCCGAGGATGCCCTTGAGCGCCCCGTCGGCCGCCGCCTGCACCGCCGCATCGATCTCGGTGACGGTAGTGGCGCGTGACGCGACGAAGGTCAGGTCGACCACCGACACGTTGATGGTGGGGATGCGCATGGCGAAGCCGTCGAGCTTGCCGTTGAGTTCGGGCAGCACCAGCCCGACGGCCGCGGCGGCGCCCGTCTTGGCCGGGATCTGGTTATGTGCGGCGGCGCGCGCGCGACGCAGGTCCGAGTGATAGACGTCGGTGAGCACCTGGTCGTTGGTGTAGGCGTGGATCGTGGTCATCAGGCCGTGCTCGATGCCCACGGCGGCATGCAGGACCTTGGCCAGCGGCGCGAGGCAATTGGTCGTGCAGCTCGCGTTGGAGATGACATCGTGCGAGGCGCGCAACTGCTCGTGGTTGACGCCGAACACGAAGGTGCCATCCACGTCCTTGTCCGCAGGCGCGGAGATGATCACCTTGCGCGCACCTGCGGCGAGATGCGCCCCGGCCTTCGCCTTCGACGTAAAGAAGCCGGTGCACTCGAGCACGATGTCGACGCCGAGTTCGCGCCACGGCAGTTTGGCCGGATCGCGTTCCGCGCAAACGCGCACGCGATCGCCGTTGATCACGAGATCGCCGCCTTCGACCGCAACCGTGCCCGGGAACCGGCCGTGCGCGGTGTCGTACTGCGTCAGGTGCGCGTTGGTGGCGGCGTCCCCCAGGTCGTTGATGGCGACGACGCGAAGCTCGTTCTCACGCCCCGCCTCGTAGATCGCGCGCAGCACGTTGCGCCCGATACGCCCGAAACCATTGATCGCGATCCTGATCGTCATGCCGCACCTCACGTCGCTTGCGTAAAGCCCGCCATTCTAGCGACTAGGCCTGTCAGGCGCCTCCCGCTCGGTGCTTCTCATTCCTGCGCGAAACGCGGCAGCCAGACCAGCAGGTGCTCGAGGCGTGCGCGCACGTCCTCTTCCTGCAGCAGCAACTGGCGTTCGGTGGGGGACAGCGGCAACTCGTTCCCGAGCGTCCACGCGACCCAAGCGGCATCGTCGAAGCGCTGCGCATTCGCGGTGGCCAGCTCCCCGCCGGCGCGATCCGCCATGCGCCGGAGCAGGGTCGCGAGCAGGCCGAACTCAGGTGGCAGCGGCAGCGGGCCATCAGGCGGCTGGCGTTGCACCTGGCCGATGAGCAGGCCCGTGTCGCGTACGCGCACCTGCGTGACCCGCACGCGCGGGCCACCGCGCACGCGGATGCCGAGCAGTCCGTCCGGCAGTGTCCAGAAGTCCTCGATCGCCGCTTCGCATCCGACGGAGGCGGGCACGGCAGGCGCGCCGGCTTCAAGTCCGTCGAGGATCAGGCAGATGGCGAACCCGCAACCGACGCGGCCGCACTCGCCAAGCATGTCGAGGTAGCGTCGCTCGAAGATGCGCAGGTCCATCGTGCAGCCGGGCAAAAGCACGGCCGATAGTGGAAACAGCGGCAACTCGTCCGCGCGCATGCGCACCTCGAAAAGGGGACGGAGGTAATTAAGTGAGCTTAATTACCTCCGTCCCCTTTTGAGGAACTACATCTCGTCGGGCAACACTTCGGCGCGGCCGTCCTTGTAGACCTTGACCGCGATGTAGCGTGGTCCGCCCGGCAGCACGCCGAACATCATCAGTCGGTAGTGATCGCCATTGTCGGCGATGTGCTTTAGAAAGAATGACTTGGTGGCTTCTTCGGTGAAACCATTCATCGTGGCGTAGTACTTGAACGCGGCTTCGCCTGCCTTCCATGCTTCGAAATCGGTGGCGACGGGACCGGAAGCGGGGGGCAGGGCTTCCTTCGCCAGGATTTCCGCCGGACCGGTCGGTGCCGGCACCGTGTTACCGAACGGGTCGGCGCGCTCGACGAAGGGTGGTGTCGCGGTGCGCTGCTCGACCTTGGCAGGCTTCGGAGCAGCGACCTTGACCGGTTCGGGCTTGTCGCGCGAGCAGCCGATCGCGGTCAGCGACAAGGCGAGTGCGGCAGCAATGGCCAGCCGCGTGGAGACATGGGTCATGTGGTCATTCCTCGTTGGAATCGGGCTCGTGTGGAGAGGGTGCGGCCTGCCCGTTGCGTCCTTGGACCAGCCAATCGGCAAAACGTTGCGGCGCGCCTTCGAATCCCCCGTTGCTCATGAACACGCAGACATCGCCGGCTCTGCTTTCGGCACGCATTTCGGCCAACAGCGTAGCGGCATCGCCCACCACCCGGGCACGACCGGCGAGGGCGGCAACGACGCTGTTCACGTCCCATGCCGAGTCCGCACGATGCACGATCCATACCCGGTCCGCATCGCGCAGTGCTGCCGAGAGCCCGGCCTGGTGCGCGCCGGCGCGCATCGATGCGCTGCGCGGTTCGAGGGCCACCAGGATGCGGCCCGCGCCGTGCGCGCGCACCGCGGCCAACGTGGTTTCGATCGCAGTTGGATGATGGGCGAAATCGTCGTAAACGCGCACGTCCCCCGCGTTGGCCAGCAACTGCAGGCGGCGCAGCGGTGCCCTGAAGGTGGCGACTGCCGAGAGCGCTTCGCTTGCTGCGACGCCCACAGCGGCCGCGGCGGCGATGGCGGCGAGCGCGTTCATCACATTGTGCCGGCCAATCAGCGGCCACGACACACCGCCGACGATGACGCCGCGATGCAGGACGCTGAAGCGTGAACCGTCGTCGGCATCCAGTCGCGCCTGCCAGTCGGCGTCAGCGTCGATCGCGAAGCGCGTCACCTGCGACCAGCAACCCATCGCGAGCACTTCGGCAAGCCGCGCGTCCTCGCTGTTGACGACGACGTGCCCGCTGCCGGGGACGATTCGCAACAAGTGGTGGAACTGGCGCTGGATCGCCGCGACGTCGTCGAAGATGTCGGCGTGATCGAATTCGAGGTTGTTCAAAACCGCGATCTGCGGCGAGTAGTGCAGGAATTTCGAGCGCTTGTCGAAGAATGCGGTGTCGTACTCGTCGGCTTCGATCACGAACTCGTGGCCCGTGCCGAGTCGCGCCGAGACGCCGAAATTCTCCGGCACGCCGCCCACGAGGAATCCGGGCGCGCGGCCCGCCTGGTCGAGGATCCACGCCAGCAGGCTGGTCGTCGTCGTCTTGCCGTGGGTGCC